>CANQLG010000010.1 GCA_947624645.1 Candidatus Gastranaerophilales bacterium | reverse complement strand
CACAGCAGGCTCTGCACCCCGCATTTATGGCGTTCGGGTCGAGAGATTCGCTAAGTCCCCGTGGAGCACGGCTTTATTATTTTAATCTAAAAATATTTATTTATCAAACAATTATTTCTTCCTCAATTCTAAGCAGTCTGTTATATTTTGCAGTACGCTCCGCACGTGATATTGAACCGGTTTTAATTTGTCCGGAGTTAACTGCTACTGCTAAATCAGCAATAAATGTATCTTCTGTTTCACCGGAACGGTGCGAAATTATTGTTTTATAGTTATTATTTTGAGCTAACTGTATAGTATCAAGTGTTTCTGATAATGTACCTGCTTGATTTAATTTTATAAGTACTGCATTTGCTAATTTACTTTTTATACCGTAAGTTAATTTATTATAATTTGTTACAAAAAGGTCATCTCCCACGAGCTGGCATTTTTTTCCTAATGTACAGGTTAATTCTCTCCATCCGTCAAAATCTTCCTCCATCAATCCGTCTTCTATCGAAATTATCGGATAATTAATTGTTAATTCATGCAAATAATTTATCATTTCTTTTGTTGAAAACTCTTTTCCTTCGCCTTTTAATATATATTTTGTATTTTGATATATTTCATTAGCTGCAACATCCAAACAAATTTTAATTTCTTCAGTTGAATATTTTGCATTTTTTATTGCAAGTACTATGGCGTCAAGAGCTTCTTTGTTTGTATTAAATTCAGGCGCAAATCCGCCCTCATCCCCTACGGATGTAGAAAAACCTTCTTTTTGCAATATTTTTTTTAATTCTTGAAAAACTTCGGCTGCCATTTTGATACTTTCGTGTACATCGCAGCTTACAACCGGCTGTATCATAAACTCCTGAAAATCAAGTTTGTTATTTGCATGAACTCCTCCGTTTATTATATTAACCATTGGAATCGGCAATAGGGTTCCGTTTATTCCTCCTAAATATCTGAATAATGGCTCTTTTTCATAATTTGCACATGCTCTTGCATTCGCAAGTGATACACTTAGTATTGCATTAGCTCCCAGCTTAGATTTGTTACTTGTTCCGTCTTTATCAAGCATTATTAAGTCAATTTCCTTTTGATTAAAGGGATTTTTACCAATTATTGCAGGTTTTATTATTTTTTCAATATTATTTATTGCTTTTGATACTCCTTTACCTTGAAAGTTATTTATATCGTTATCTCTTAATTCAAGTGCTTCACACTTGCCTTTTGATGCACCGGAAGGTACTGATGCTCTTCCGATTGTACCATCCGATAATATTACATCTGTTTCAATTGTTGGAATCCCTCTTGAATCAATAATTTGCCTTGGTTTAATATCTTTAATTAAAGTTTTCATAATTTACCTCATTTTCTTTATATAAGAGCATCTCATGTATTTTAAAAATATGGTATAATCTGGTTGTATAAATTATGTGGAGGTAAAATGAGAAGTTCAAATCCTATATTTAAAGAAAGTGTAATAGAAAAAAGCTACGTGCTTCCGGATCGGGCTATGACAATCGGTGGTACTATGAATAAATTATTATTGTTATCAGTAATAATGCTTATTGCGGCAGGGGCTGTATATTATCAATTTTCTTTACAGCATTTTGACTATGTACAAATTATGATGATTGCCGGTATTTTTGTCGGGCTTATATGTGCTTTTGCTATTACTTTTGTGAGAAAATCGGTTCCATATTTGGCTCCTATATATGCATTCTCGCAAGGTGCAGCTTTGTCGGCATTGTCGTGCATGTTTGAGTCTTTATATCCCGGAATCGTCATTCAGGCTATTTCTATGACATTTCTTTGTGTCTTTGCTATGGCTATTTTGTATAAACTTAATATTATAAAAGCTACGGAAAAATTCCGCTCAATTATTTTTACGGTTACAACAGCTATTTGTGCTTTTTATTTATTGGCTTTCTTATTAACGCTATTTCATATTAATATACCTTATTTCGCAAGCAATTCTCCGCTATCAATATTCGTTAATATTCTTATTGCAGGTGTTGCAGCTTTAAATTTAATTATTGATTTTGACTTTATTGAAAATGGTGTTGCTGCATCGCTTCCTGCTTTATATGAATGGTATGGTGCATACGGGCTTTTGGTAACTATTTTGTGGCTTTATATTGAAATTTTAAGATTACTAGCAAGGGTCAGGCAAAGATAAATAAATATTTATTGTCAAAAAAGACCGATTGAATATCGGTCTTTTTTAAAATCCTGCTATATTTTCTTCTCGTGAGTGTTCGACTTCGCATTTAACCTGAAATATTTGCCCGTATAATTCACAATTCATACCAAGTTCATAGGCTCTATTTTGAGTGTATTTCATAAGATTATATATCGGAATTAAATCGTTATCTACATTTTTCATTATCCAATTAAAATCTAAGTTTAAAACAACGCTTTTTATATTAATATCTTTACATTTTTCAAGCCAAATATTAATTTCTTCTTCTTTATCATTAAGATTGGGTACTATAATATATTTAGCTTTTACCCAATCTGCATTTTCAGGCTGGTTTTTTGCATACTCTTTAAGATTATTCCAAACTTTATCATAAGAATCAACTTGTTTTACTTTTTTATGTATGTCTTTAGAACCTGCATCTATTGATACAAGCACTCTTACGACCCCCTTTTTCAGCCCTTTTATTATTGCATTACTCTTTTTAATTGCATTGGTATGTATAATTATTTTTTGAAAATCATTTTTTATAAATTCATGTAATAGTGCTTCAAATTCTTTGTATATTGTAGGTTCCCCGCCTGCAAAATCTATTGTACCGCTTTTCTTTAAAATATTATTTTTAATCATATCTTTTATCAGGGGCAATACTTTATAAACTTTTGTATTATCAAGTACTTCTTTATCTCTTGGAGCCTGACAATATATACAATTTGAGTTGCAAGGTACCCAGGGAGTTAATAAAAGATAATCAATGTAGTCTTCATCATCCCAATTTTTAAAAGCAGTGTTAACGCAGTCCTTACATAATTCAGGACAAGAATTTTCTCTGTATTTTTGGCGTTCTTTTCTTTTTATTTCAAAAAATTCTTTCCAGTTAATTTTTTCTCCGTGGTAATTTTCATAAATAACAGGTCTGCCTCCGTATCGAGGATTAAAATTGTTGCAAGAGCGTATGCGATTGCAATGGTCTAATACCATCCCGTGTTCTATGTAACTGCAGCTTTCAAATCCTTCCACGTTTTTTCCCTCATGCCAGATTATATTCGGTTATTAAATACCTGAAATTATTATAATCAACAAGATTAAAATCAAGTTCTTTTGCCCTTTTTACTATATAATTACAAAGCTCAACAAGATGGGCGGGCTTTTCTTTATTTTCCTGTCTGAGCTCTTTACAGTAATCATTTTCAATATCAACCACGATAGATTTTATTCCGCAGGCAAGATTCAGGCTTAACCATTTTTCAATTTCTTCTTTATTATCATTAACTCCCGGTATGATTATAAATTTAGTTTCAACAAGTAATTTATTATCATCAGGTTGCGAATTAGCATATTTTTCAACATTTTGCCAAAATTTTTCAAATTTATCCACTCGTTTTACAGCTTTATATGTATCACGAGAACCGCAATCTGCTGATAAACATACGGATAATTTTTGTTCTTTTATCCCTTTTTCTATTGCCTTTGAATATTTTATCCCCGAACTGTGAACGGTTATTCTTTCTACACCGTTTTTTAGAAGACAATTAACTATATCATCAAATTCATTAAGAATAGTAGGCTCTCCGCCTGCAAATGTAACCTCGCCACCCGGGCGGAATAACTTCTTTTTAAATAACTCCTTTAACATCGGCATTACTTTATAATGAGGTCTTGAATTGAACGCTTTTTTATCCCATTTTGTATAGCAGTATATACAATCGCTGTTGCAGTGTGTCCAATGATTAAAATGTATGTAATTTATATATTTTTCATCATCATCCCAGCCCCTGTGTACAAGATTAAAGCAGCCTTCACATCTTGGGTCTATAATGCCGTTTCGGTTATCTTCGATGAATTTATCTTTTAATTTAAAGAGTTCATCCCATTTAAGCCCTTTGCCGTTATATTTATCTTTTATATATAATCTGCCGCCGCCTTTATGACAGCATAAACAGCACATTTCTATATGGTCATTTTCAAAACTTAATCCGTGTTGTATCCAATGACAGCTTGTATATTCACGCATTTTGTTTTGCCTCTTGTTCTTTTCTGTATGTCATCATATGTTCTGCTCGTTCATATAGTTCATATTTCAGCCCCATAGACTCTGCAAGCTCCTTTGTCCAATTAAATAATTCTATTATTTCATCAGGAACACTTTCTCTTCGTGCATAAAACCATTTTGATTCAATTTCATGAAAAACACAATTAACTCCGTTTTCCTTGGATTTTTTCAGCCAAAGTTCCAATTCCTCTTTTTTATCATTTAACCCCGGGACTACAATATATTTACTTTTTACGGCATAGGGCTCTTTTTGATTAGCAGCATATCGTTTTAAATTTTTCCATACTTTATCAAACGATTTTACTTGTTTTACTTTTTCGTGCATTTGTTTTGAACCTGCATCAACAGATACAATCAAATCTACACATCCGTTTTTTAATCCTTTTTCTATCGCTTTTGAATATTTAATACAAGATGAATGTATTCTTGTTAAAGGAAACCCAAAGTCCATAAAGATATTTAGGAGTTTATCAAATTCTTTTAAAAGGGTAACTTCTCCTCCGCCAAAACTGACGTGTCCGTTTGGTCTCAATATATCTTTTTTTATCATGTCCTTAAGAATTGGCAGAAAATTATAATTTTTAAATTTATTATATTTATCCTTGTCTAGCATTGTATGACAATATGAACATTTGGAATTGCATTTTGTCCAGTAATCAAGATTTATCATGCTTATTTTACTATGATCATCAGGCCAGTCTTGTTCTTCTAGAAATATACAACCCTCACATTTTGGATATGTTTCACCTCGTTTATGCATATCCTTCATCATTTTTTTAAATTCAAAAAAATTATCCCAATCAACGGGTTCACCTTTATAATTATCTTTTACAATAGTATTTCCCCCGCCTTTTGCGCTATACAGACAACATACTTTGTATGAATCTATATCAAAATTTATTCCTGATTCTATCCAATAACAGCTTTTATATCGCAAAATCTATCCCTCTTATATTCTAATTCTATCATAACACTAATAAAAGGGAAAATCAGTTTTTATTATTTTTCATTTCTTCTTCTACGTGAAATTTATTTGTACCGGTTTTATATTTTCTGTATGCATAAATCAATTTGGGAATTACATATCCTAAGAATAAGCAGGATATACCTATATTTGCCATAACTGATGTTACTTTTAATGCTTTTGTTTTATTTAAAAAGACTTTAACATTATTTTTTGACATTTTATAATTTTTGTCCAAATTTAAAATATGCCCTGCTAATTTATCAAAGGATTTTAAATCAATGTATTTGGATGTATCAACAGCAGATTCATCTTTTATAACGGAAACAATTTTAGATTTTTTTGCTGCCATTACTGTAATGTTATCAGGATTTTGTATTATAAAATTCAACTTTTCACTTAATGATTGTGATTGTTTTGGCAGTTTTTGTATATCAGATATAATTTTATTATTTTTTAATGCATCAGCTAAATTTTCGTCTGATAGCACATCTATCGGTAAATCTATCGGCTTTTTCAGTACTTTTGATGAAAATTTATTTATACCTTTTTCTATTAAATTTCCAAATCCGTATATAAAGAACAAAAATCCGCCTTCTTTAATTGCATGTTCAAAAAACTCGGTTTTATTTCTTGAACAGGCAAGTCTTTCTGTTGTTATCCCTGCATCTATAATTTTCATATTATGAACGGGATTAAACATCACGCCTTCAATTACTTTTTTACCTATTCCTTTAAATGAGGTTTTGCTTATTTTTATATCTGAAAATACTTTATTTTTTTTCTCGTAAATAAAGGCGTCTGTATTATATGTTTTATTTTTCATTTCTTTTAAGATTTTATTTTTTGTGCTTTTTTGTTTTGCTTTAGTCAGCATAAAATAACTTGCCAAAGTTAACCCTGTTGCTGCAAGAACTTTTGTTGTAAATAATTTTTTTGCCCTTTTGCCCCCATCTTTAAGACAATCACTAATTGCATCTATAACTTTTTGATTTTTTGAATTAGTCATAATACCTTTAGCATTATCAAGTGCCCATTTTGTATATTCATTATTTGTCAAAATTCTCGGATCAACTTGAGGATTAATTTTTGCGTGTTTATATAATGTTAAATCTATTAATTTCTTAAAAAAAGGAATACCGCCAATCCATATAATTTGTGTTCCGAATTCATCGACAGCTCTATCCACACCCTCAATACTTCCGCCTTGTTTATATGATTTATATGTTAAACTCGCACTGTCAACACCGTCTTTTATCATTATCGGTATTAATGATTCTTTATTTCCTAATGTAGATATTATTTTCTGTATTTTCATTTATATTTATTCCTTTTTACACACTAAAAAAGCCTTCTAAAATAATATTAGAAGGCTTTATAATTTTGTATCACACTAAATCCGTACGATTATCTCGTAAAGCCTCCTTCATATATTTGGCGTCGAATTTGTGTGTATCTCATTTGTTTTCCTTTTTAATCTTTTAAATAATTATAACTCTATTGTTCGGATTGTTCAACAGGCTGCGGGGTTTCTTCTATTTCTTCTTTTAACACTTCTGAAGCTGTAACATTGATTGGCAATGATACTTTAACTTTAGAAGTCAATTTAATCTGCATATTGAATTTACCGAGTTTATTAACGGGTGCATCAAGTGAAATAGCTTTTCTGTCAACTTCAATACCTGTTTTTGTTTTAATTTCTTCAGCAAGTTTTTTTGTAGTAATAGCACCGAATAATTTACCGCTTTCACCTGCTTTTGCACTAAATTCAAGTATTTCAAGTGCTTCTATCTTTTTAGCTGTTTCAAGAGCTTCAGCGTGTAATTTTTCTTGTTTTGCTTTTATTCTTGCCAAATTTTTTTCTCTGTTTTCTTTAGCACCTTTAGTTGCAATTTCAGCATAATTTTGCGGCAACAAATAGTTTCTTGCATATCCGTCTTTTACTTTAACTATATCGCCGGCTTCGCCGATATTTTGTACGTCTTTTTTTAAAATAAGTTCCATTTTATATCTCCTTAAAATATTATTGTCGTTAGTATTAAAATCATAATAAAAACATATTTAAATGTCTATACTATTCGCCAATAACCGCATTAAGGTCAGCAACCATTTTTTCGGGGTCAATACCGTGTACTTTAGCACCGGCTTCTAAATTCTCAAATCTTGCAGCAGCACAGCCAATGCATCCGAATCCGTATTTTTGAAAAATTTCTATTGTTTCAGGATGATTTTGTATTACCTCAATTATTCCCATATCTTTCGTAATTTTGTTCATTTTTTTATTCCTTTCATTGATTATTTATTATTTATCATTAAAGATTATACAACAAGAGTAGGAAAGGTGTATATGTTAAAGTTTATCATTGATGTATTTTGTAAAGATACCGTAATAGGATTATCTGCTTTTGAAGATATAAGACCAAACAGAATCTATAAAAATAAATATAAAAAACTGTTTAAAGCAAGACAAAATAACATTATCAGGTTAAATAATAAATTTATTGATCCGATTGCTTGTCATCTTTAAGTAATTTTTCGAAATCCGACGGCTTAATACTTTGAATAAAATTTCTGAATTCTTGAGATTCAGCTTCATCTTTTTCACTGTCGCAAGATACACTTCCGTCAGCCAATACTTTTGCACTTACAAATATGGGAGCTTCCACTCTTATTGCAACCGCTATTGCATCTGACGGTCTTGAATCAATTGTAACTTCATTTCCATTTCCATCTGATAAATAAATTGTTGAATAATATGTATCATTTTCCACATCATTTATCTCGACTCTGTCAACTTTGTACCCTGTCTTTTCAATAATATCGATGATTAAATCATGGGTCATTGGTCTTAATACTTTGATATTTTCAATTTTTCTTATGATTGCACCTGCTTCTGCCGACCCAATCCATATAGGCAGGGCTTTCCTGTTTTCTAAATCGTTTAATACTATAATAGGGGAACCGCTTGCGGTATCTATCGCTATACCCATTACTTTCATTTCTATCATTGCTTTTGTCCTTATAGTAGTTTTGTTAATATTTCGGGACCATTATCTGTTACGTGAACCGTATGTTCAAAATGCGCAGAAGCTTTATGGTCTTTTGTTACAACAGTCCATTCATCATCAAGTACATATACATCATCTCCGCCAAGATTTAACATGGGCTCAATTGCTATTGTCATGCCTTTTTCAAGTATAAGATGATTATTTGTTCTGTAATTGAAAACAAAGGGATCTTCATGCATGTTCCTTCCGACCCCATGCCCGCCGTATTGTCTTACTATGCCGAGGTTATATTTATTTGCCGTATCTTCAATGGCTCCTGCTACATTTTCAAGTCTGTCATTTGATTTCATGTGTTCTAACCCTGCAAATAATGCTTCTTCTGTTGCTTTTAACAGCATTTTTTTGTCTTCCGATATTTCTCCGACAGGATATGTCCATGCGCTGTCACCTACAAAACCTTTGTATGTAGCTCCTACATCTATACTAATTATGTCACCCGATTTTAATATTACATTTTCGGACGGAAATCCGTGAACCACCTGTTCATTTACCGATGCGCATATTGTTGCGGGAAATCCGTGATAGCCTAAAAATGTTGGATCTGCTTTATTCTCTTTTATTATTTTTAGTGCAAGTTCATCGAGTTCTTTTGTAGTTACACCCTCTTTGACCGCATCTTTCATTGCTGCATGTACAAGCGCAACTATGTTTCCGGCTTGTTTCATTATATTAACTTCAAATTTTGATTTTCTATGAATAGACATTTTCTTTTACGGCTCCCGTTAATTCTTTATATATTTCATCAATTGTACGGCTTGCATCTATTCTTATCAATTGACCTCTTTTTTCATATAGTTCTATCAGAGGTGCAGTTTGATTAAAATATGTTTCAAAACGTTTTTTTGCTACTTCTTCGGTATCATCATCTCGTTTGATAAGTTCTCCGCCGCATTTTTCACATTTATTTTTATCTTTCAGGTTCATTGTTTTTAAATTATATATTGCACCGCAGTTTTTGCAGGTTCTTCTGTTTACAAGCCTTTCTATAAGTTCATCTTGAGCTATATCAAAATAAAATGCCTTTAATGAAACTTTATTATTTCCGTCTATTTCTTTAAGAATATTATCAAGTGCTGTTAGTTGTTCTACGCTTCTGGGATAACCGTCAAGTATAAAACCGTTTGAGCAATCCGTGCGTTTTAGTCGGTTTTTTATTATGCTTGATACTACTTCTATCGGGGCAAGTTGTCCTTTGCTTATAAAACTGTCAGCTAATTTACCCTCTTTTGTCCCCATTGCTATTTCTTCTCTTAATAATGACCCCGTATCTATATGTGGTAAATTATATTCCTTTGACAGTAATATTGTCTGAGTACCTTTTCCGCTTCCCGGCGGACCTATAAATATAAATTCCTGTTTCATAAAATATCATCCCGTCTAGACTGATAACTGTTTAATTCATTTTAATTATATCACAAAAAAAAGAGCCTTATTAAGGCTCTTTTTTATTGTTTTAAGAAACTTTCATAATTTTTTGGAAGTAAGTTGGTTCTTACCTGATTAATAAAATCAAGTGCAACTCCGACCATAATTATTAATGAAGTTGCTCCTATACCTTGCAGAGTTGTTATCCCCGTGACATGGCAAGCCATAGATGGAATTAATGCTATAATACCCAAACCGAAAGCACCGATAAAGGTTGTTTTGCTTAAAATTTTATCTAAAGCTTCAGCTGTCGGTTTCCCCGGCTTTATCCCGGGAATTGATGAACCGTATTTCTTCAGGTTTGTTGCTATTTCTTTTGGCTGTAAATTAGGAATAATTGATGCATAGAAAAATGTTAAGCTTACAATTAATAAGAAATATACTATATTATATATTATTCCTGACGGACTTAACAGATTTGAAATCGTAACAATTATGTTTCTCAATGCTTCATTACTGATATTAGCCTGTCCGACCAAACCTAAAATAGTTGTCGGAAATAACAAAATAGCAACTGCAAAGATAATTGGCATAACGCCGCCCGGATTGAGCTTGAAAGGAATATATGTGTTTGTACCGCCATATACTTTGTTCCCTACTTGACGTCTTGGGTTAACTATTATTACTTTTCTTGATGCTTCTTGCATTATTACAATAAAAATCATTGTAGCAAAGAAAATTAGCAACAATAATGCAAGCGCAGGTTGAAGTGCCGAATTACCTCTTACCAATGTTGCGGTTTGTCCTGTATAAAACGGGATTTTTGATATGATACCGCAGAAAATTAACATTGATGCTCCATTACCAATACCTCGTTCTGTCATAAGTTCCGCCATCCACATTGTAAAGGCAGAACCTGCCGTTAGTATTATTACGGAACCTATTGCAAAAGCGAACAAATTAACATCCGGCATAATAGCTCCACGTGCTGTTTTTAATAAATACAAAACAAAAACTGATGCTTGTACTGCAGCTATTACAATGGTAAATATTCTCGTATATTGAGAAAGTTTTCTTCTGCCTGCTTCACCTTCTTCCTTTTGCAATTGTTCAAGCTGGGGTATAACTACTGCTAACAATTGCATTATGATTGAAGAAGTAATATAAGGTCCGATACCAAGCGCAATGATTGATACATTACCTAGTGCACCACCCGAAAACATATCCAAAAAACCAATAAGGTTATTAGTTGCCGCTAAATTCGCAAAATTGTGAGCATCTATTCCAAACAAAGGCAGCTGGGCACATAATCTGAATATTAATATCATCAGAAGTGTAAATAATATTTTAGTTTTTAACCCTGCTATATTTAAATTTGATAACATTGTCTGCAAATTTTGCTGACTTGGAGTATATTGCTGCATTATACTAACTGAGCCTTTCCACCTGCTTTTTCAATTTTTTCTTTTGCCGATTGCGTAAAATATCTTGCACTAACGTTTACTGCTTTTGAAATTTCACCGTTTCCGAGTACTCTTAATACTTGTGCTCTTGATGATACTTTACCTGCTTTAATTAAAGATTCTAACGTAATTTCTGTTTCATTCATATTAGCCAAATCGCCAACATTTATTTCTCCGCAGCATATTGCATTAAAATTTTTAAATCCTTTTAATTTAGGCATTTGTCTGTATCCTGGCATCTGTCCGCCTTCAAATCCTCTTTTGGATGTACGTCCGGAACGTTGACCTTCTCCGTTATTTCCTCTGCAAGAAGTTTTACCCATGCCTGATGATCTTCCACGTCCTACTCGTTTTATTTTGCCCGTAGAACCCTCTTGCGGTCTTAAATCTTCTATTTTTATTCTTTCTGTCATTTTTATAATCCTTCCAATTACTCAGCTACTTTTAATAAATGTGGGATAGCATTAACCATTCCCATTATTACGGCTGAATTTTCATGTTCTACTGTTTGGTCTTTTTTCGTTAAACCAAGAGCTTTTGCTACTCTTCTTTGTTTTTCGGTTGTGCCTATAAGGCTTTTTACTAAGGTTATTTTTACTGTATTATTATTTTTTGCCATTGTTTTTATTCCTCTTAATTAAGCATGTCTTTAAGTGATAAACCGCGTCTTTTTGCAACTATATCAAACGGTTTTAATGATTTAAGTGCTTCTAAAGTAGCATTAGCTGCATTTAACGGAGATTTTGAACCTAAGGATTTACTTAATATATTTTCTATCCCTGCAAGTTCGAGTACGGCACGTACTGCTCCGCCTGCGATAACTCCGGTACCTTGTGATGCCGGTTTTAACATAACCGAACCTGCTCCCGAACGGCCTGTTATCGGATGAGGTATCGTCGTTTTAAATATAGGAACGGTTATTAAATTCTTTCTACCGTCTGCAACCGCTTTTTGTATAGCTATTATTACTTCAGCTGCTTTTGCACAACCAACTCCGACTTGTCCATTTTTATTTCCTACTACTACGATTGCTCTAAAGCTTAATTTCTTTCCGCCTTTTACTACTTTTGTTACTCTTCTTACCTGTATAACCTGTTCTTTCCATTCTGTTTGTACAGGCTCTTGTACTGTTTCTACCTTTTTCTTTTTTGATTTTGTCTTAGTTTCTTCCACTGTAAGTACCTTTCTTTAAGTTATAATCCTAAAAATAAAAAAACATAACAAACAACTTAACCTTGTAAGTTTATGTATGTTATGGGTTGGATTTTAATTTTCTGACTTCTTTATAATATTACATAAACTTTTTTTTTCAAGTACTTAAACCTGTTAATTGTTAAAAAATTTTAATTTTAATTGATTTTTTATCAATATATCCTTACAAATCACCTTTTTTATATATACAGAGTATTAAGAGAATGTATTTATGATTAATAATATAAACGGTTTTGATTTTTATAATTTTTTTAATCCTTTTGATGATTTTGAAGGATTTGAAGATGAAGAAATTGATTTTTTTGACGGCGAATATAATGCACCTGCTTTTGATGTAAATGAACAGCTCGATAATTGGACACAACAAGGCGGTGTCGGGGATTGTACTCTTATTGCACAATTATATGCTCTTGCTCAAACTGATAAGGGTAAAAAAATTATTGATGATGCTATTTCTGTCAATTACAATGATTCAGGTGAAATAGAAAACTATGGCGTATATTTTAAAGGCTTAGATAAATCTTATTTTATTACTCCCGATGAACTTCAAAACGCACATTCTCTATATAATAAATGGCTTGATGATTCCTCTTTATACTCATATTCCGCAGGGGATAAAGATATGCTCCTTTTAGAACTCGCTTGGGAAAAATGTTATAATGAATCTTTTGAAGAAATTCAACAAATTACTCCTTATCAAACTTATGAACATCCAAAAACGGATATTAATCAGCCTGAGGCTCTTGATAATGTTAATCCTGTTGAATTTTATTATGCTTTTACCGGGCTTGGCTTTGCCGAAAATTTAAATGATGAAGATTATACTAAATATGATGAATCTTATAATACATTTGTTGATTCGGATAAACTGGAAAATAGTGATTATATTTTTGACCTTAAATATAAAGCTTTGACTAATGCTGATTTCGCAACGATATCTACTGAAGAAAAAGATTTTTATATAAAAAATAATTATGGGGAAGATGTTCTTATCTATGGCAATCATTCTTATGCGGTAAAATCGGTAAATGATGATGAAGTTACACTTCTTGATCCTCACGATACATTTATGGAATTTACTATTAAAAAAAGTGAATTAAGAAAGTATAATGATTCTTTTGATGTTGGAGAAGGATATTTAACTAAAGAAAAATCTGCTGAAAATTGCTTTATCAAGTGGTGAATTATTAGTTTCCCATACATAAATAATCATGTGTTGCACGTTTGCTTTAATTAATTGTCGTATTTTCTTTTCATATACATATAAAATCTTTTATTTACAATATTTTTATTATATATTTTTAATATGAAAAATTTTTTTAAAATTATTTTAATAAATATTTTACTTATAATTGTATTATTTTTTATATTAGAATTTGTATTATATATTAAGTTTTATAAGTCTTCAGGGTTTAAAAAATTTTTCTTGCCTTATTTATATAAAATAGAAAATGTTATTGCATCTAACTATGGATACTATCCACCTGCGAGATATGAGGAATCATTAACTACTCTCTCCCATTATGATGAAAATAAAAAACCTATATTGCTTTTGGGTTGTTCATATACTTTTGGTCATCTTTTGGATGCACATAATAATTTTGCCGGCATCTTAGCCAAAAACACTCAAAGAAAAGTATATAATTGGGGAATTATCGGACAATCAGCTTTCCCTTCACTTCTTTTGCTTAAAAATGAAGAATTTAAACCCTTGTTAGATACAAAGCCCGAATATATTATTTATACGTATATGTTTGATCATCTGGCTCAATACAGATTGAATGTAAATTCTTTTTTCAATTTGTATAGAAAATACAATTATTTTGATTTTCAAAAATCTTCTTTCTTTGATAATTTTTATACAATTAGTTATTTTAGAAACAAAGAATTGGCTGATTATATTAATGATGATATAGATTTATCAAAAAGATTGAATCTGTTTTATATGATAATTAATGATATAAAACGGCAAACTGATAAATTGTTTCCGGACAGTAAGTTTATATTTTTAATTTATTCTGATATTAATTACGATTTATGTGAAGGAATTACGTCTACATATCATGATGGGATGGAAATAAATCCGATTGAAAAATCTTTTGATATCATGTATTCTGATGAATTTAAAGACAAATTAAAAAGTATTGGAAAAGACAATTTTTATGTAGTTACAACTGAAGAATTAATCGGACGAAAAATGAATTTACCTGAAGACAGAATAAGCTCAGAGCTTGATGAAAATCACCCGCATCCTTCAAGCTTAGCATGGGAAACAATTGTTCCGGCATTAGTAAAAAAGTTCAATTTATAATTAATCAATATCTTCTTTTATATATTTTGTTTCTTTCCAGGATAAATCAACATATTTAGCTTTTAAATGTCGGTTTTTTATCTCGGGTAATATATCATGAATAGCCTTTATTCGCTCAAAAACGGATACATCAATTTCTCCTAATTTTAATCGTACTGTTTCAAGTTGTGCAAAGGCGTTGTGTGGATTTCTTAAATCAATATAAAGTACCTTTTCCCCGGAATATTGTTCCAAAAGCTTCCCCAGTTTATATAAATCATTTATTTTCTCACTATCCCAATTTTTATAATCTCCGCCTTTTGTACCGTAACTCAATATTTTTATTACGTTCGTATTGTTTTTTAAAGGAAGATATTCTTTGCCTATAATTTCTCCCGTTATTGCAAATGCGGTTATAACAGGCGCTTCTTCTGTCGGAGCTATTACTATTGCAGGAGTTACTTCTTCTATCATTATTACTAATCTTGCGGGAAACCAGTATCTCCTTATATATACTCGTTTTATCGGCTGCAATTGCTCAATTTGATTCGCAATTTTATCGGGATTTATTCTGTATATAGGTAAATGCGGAAATGGGAATTTTTTTAATTCTTTTAATATTCTTTCATCAGATACTATTGTGTTACCTATCAGTTCAAGTCGTTTTACGCTTTCATCTTTATATATATCACTTGGTAAATACCAAAAATGTGATAGTGCAACCCTATATACAAGGTAAAATATTAATAATATAAACAAAAATCTTATAAATTTGTATAATCTGCGAAGCGCAATTTCCCCGCGACGGGCTCTTCTCTTAAGTTTTTGCTGTTTTAATCTGCGCTCTACCGAATATTCAAAACTCATTTATCTGTTTAATCCTGCATTATTTAATATTAATAATACCAATTCATCGTATGATATTCCGCAAGCCTTTGCCTGGGCAGGCAAATCACTTATATCGGTCATTCCGGGACTTGTGTTTATTTCCAATAAATATGGTACATTGTCTTTCATCATAAAGTCTATTCGTGATACCCCTTTGCAGCCTGTTGTTTCAAATGCCTTTACTGCCATATCTTTTACCCTGTTTGTTACTTCTTTGTTCAAATTAGCGGGTACTATAAAATCTGACATCCCTTTAGTATATTTGGCTTCAAAATCATACCATTCTGTTTTGGGTCTTATTTCCAGTATCTCTGTTGCGAACGGTTTATTGTCTTTTTCTAACACACCTACCGTTACAAAAAAGCCATCTATAAACTCTTCAATTAGTACATCTTTATTATATTTTAATGCAATGTCATAAGCGGGTTTCAATTCTTCTTTTGTATTTGCTTTTGTCATTCCGAAACTTGAACCTTCGCTGACAGGTTTTACAAAAAGCGGATATTTTAAGTCTTTTGTTTTTTCGTATATATCTTCGCCTTTTTTTATGAATGCGGATTTTGCCATTATTATATCTTTGTTTGTGGACAAAATTCGTTTTGTATATTCTTTATTCATTGTTATAGCACTTGCCATTACTCCGCATCCGGTATATTCTATCCCTAAAATTTCCAATATACCCTGAACGCATCCGTCTTCTCCGTATTTACCGTGAAGTGCGTTATAGGCTACTTCTATTTCATTTTTTTTCAAATTCTCAGCTAAGTTTTTATCAACATCTATCAATAATACATTTTTGTATCCTTGCCTTTTTAATGCTTCCGATACATTTTTGCCCGAACGCAATGAAACTTCTCTTTCACTTGACATTCCGCCGTATAATACACCTATTTTTGTATTATCTTTGTATTTTTTTGCATAATTTCCCATAATCTGTTTTCCTGTTCCATACTGTCCCCTATAAATTTTATTTCGGGTTCTAATTCTATTGTATATCGTTCTTTTACTTTTGAATACATTTTATACATCAATGTTATTACATCAAGGGAAGTGGCATTATCATAGTTGATTATGAAATTTGCGTGATTTTCGTATATCATTGCTCCGCCTTCTTTTTCACCTTTTAAGTTACATAGGTCTAACAGCCTGCCTGCGGAATCATTTTTAGGATTTTTAAATATGCTTCCCGCATTTCCGTACGATAATGATGGCTGCCTTTTTTTCCTAAATTCTATATTTCTGTTCATTAATTCTTCTATTTTATCTTTGTCATAAGGTTTTAATTCAAATTCGGCATCTATTAAAACATAATGATTGTCTGATAAAATCGATTGTCTGTATCCGAAATTCATTTGTTCTTTATTTAAAGTTATAATTTTGTCCGTATTTATATCATAAACTCTTGCATTCATAAAACAGTCAGATATCGACTGATTATGTGCTGATGCATTCATTGATATCATTCCTCCGAATGTTCCGGGGAATCCTATCATAAATTCAAATCCACTCAAACCTTTTTTCTGGGCTTCTCGTGATATTCTTGCACCTCTTGTGCCGCAAGATACTTTTACGGTATTTCCCATGATGTCATAGCCTGAAACATCTTTAGTTATTAAAATATTTTTATTTATTTTCCCCGAACTGAATAAAACATTAGAACACCCGCCTAATACAATATCATATTCTTTAGTTTTTAACAGATTGATTAATTCATCGATACTGTTAGGAAAGGCAGCTTTCTTGACTATGCCTCCTATTTTAAAGGTTGTTTCATTTTTTATTTCATAATTATCAATAATTTTTGCCACTTAGATTGCCTTTTTATATTCTTGTTCAAGCAATTTACCCAGTTTTGTTATATCTCCGGCACCTAAGGTAATTAATATATCATTGTCTTTCAGCATCGGATATATTTTTTTTGCACATTGTTCCATTGTTCCTGAAATGTATGTACAGTCATTACCGTTTAGTGATTTTGCAAAATTCTCCGAATTAATTCCGTCTATTTTGTCCTCACTTGCTGAGTATACATCAGTTACAATAAGTTTATCGACAGAATTAAATGACTGTGTGAATTCTTTCCATAAACTTTTCAATCTTGTATATCTGTGAGGCTGAAAGACGGCTATAAGTCTTTTGTTTTGTTCTTTTGCATTCTTTGCGCTATTTAGTGTAGTTTGTATTTCACTCGGATGATGCGCATAATCGTCATATATCTTTATTCCGTTAAATTCACATACTTTTTGAAATCTTCTGCCCATCCCGGTAAACGTATGAAAATACCTGTTTATATTTTTCATTTGTATTTTTGCTTCGTTTAGTACACTGTATACGGCAAGTGCATTATATACATTATGCATTCCGATTACACATAAGCTTATTGTATCAATTTTATTGTTTTTGTAATATACGTCAAATTCGGTTTCAAATCCTTTTGATTTAATGTTTTTTGCCGTATAATCAGCCTCATTTATGCCAAAAGTAATATAATTATAATTCGGATATTGGTTTATAAATTCAATATTACCTTTATTGTCGTTGTTTATAATAACTTTTTGATTAGGCTTATTTGAAAGAAATTTATTAAAGGTTTCAACTATATCGGAAAATCCGTTTTTATAGTAATCCAAATGGTCTTCTTCCATATTGTTTATAACGGCGATATCTGTTGAATATTTTTGAATAGTTCCGTCAGATTCATCAAGCTCTGCTATAAAATATTTTTTATCGTTATATGTACCGTTTGTATTATATTCGGGGATAATTCCGCCTACGACATAAGATGGTTTATAATTAGCTTTTTCCAATAAATAAGCACATAATCCTGATGTGGTTGTTTTACCGTGAGTCCCTGAAAATCCTATAAATAATGAATTATCATCTTTTGAAAATTCATCCGAAATCATTTTTAATATATCAGAGCGGTGGTATATTTTTAATCCCAGTTCTTTTGCTCTTATAACTTCAGGATTAGACTGTCTGATTGCACTACTTGCAACAATTATCATATCTTCGGATATATTATTTTTATCATGTCCAATATATACTTTTACTCCGATATCTTCAAGAAGATGCGTATATTTACTTTCTTGAATATCAGAACCTGAAACTAAGGCTCCTCTTTGAGTTAAATATTTTGCTAAGGCGCTCATTCCAACTCCGCCAACTGCTATAAAATGAAATTTTTTGTTTACTATTTCCATGAATCGTTTCCCAAATCTACTTATATTATTATACTAAAAATATTATTTGTTGAATTATTACCGAATTAATTGTACAATTATTGTACTTAAGAATTGATTGAGGTATATATGAAATTACATTTACAAACTATTTTTGTCGCAGTCGGACTTGGTATAAAACGTAACTGGCATATATTTTTAGCAATTATTGCCGGTATTATATTCGGAAATTTTATTCATGATAATCCCGGAAGTTTTGTTCCGTTTGTTAAGCTATTAAATATTGTCGGACAAGCTTTTATCAGGGTGATACAAATGGTTGTTATTCCTTTGGTATGCAGTGCTATTGTTGTTGGTATATCAAGTATTGGTGACAGTAAACAAATTGGACAATTCGGCAAAAAAATGGTTATATATTACGGTCTTATTACCGTTCTTGCAGTTATTATCGGAGCCGGTTTAGTTTTATTGTTTAAGCCCGGACTTGGTGTTCAAAGCTATATAAGTCAATCATCAGCATTAGAAATCCAAAATCAGGTTTCAAGTGCTTTGGCAGACCAAAGAGGACAATTGGGTAATATTGTATTAAATATGATTCCTCAAAATCCATTGGAATCTCTTGCTAAGGGTGAAATGATACCGATTATATTCTTTGCGTTGATATTTTCACTTGCTCTATCTAAAGTGGGTGAAATATCAAGACCGATTATTTCATTTTTTGAATCGGTATTTGCTGCAACTATGAAAATAACCGATTGGATTATGGTTTTTGCGGCTCCCGGTATTTTTGCACTTACGACAGTTGCCGTATCGGCATTCGGTTTAGCTATATTTTCAACTATTTCTAAATTCTTTGCAGTGGTATTTTTAGGTTTTTGTATACAATTCTTTGTATTATATCCGTTAATTTTAAAATTTTTCAGCAAGGTTCCTGCGGGTACTTTGTTTACTGCTGTAATAGAAGCTTTATTGGTTGCATTTGGTACTGCAAGCAGCAGTGCTACTTTACCTTTAACCATTGCTTGCTGTGAAAAAAGAGGTATATCTCATAAGGTTTGCAGCTTTGTTCTTCCGTTAGGCGCCACACTTAATATGGATGGTACTGCTTTATTTCAAACAGTTGCTGTTATTTTCTTAACTCAAGCTTATGGAGTTCCGCTTGATATACTGCAAATTGTTATGATTATGGTTCTTGCTATTATTGCTTCAAGTACTTGTGCTGGTATTCCGAATGCAGGGCTTATAACTATTGCACTTGTATTAAACGGACTCGGTTTAACACCTCAGCAGTTAGTTGAGGGCTTTGCTTTCTTATTCGCTATTGATAAAGTTGTTGATATGATTAGAACAACTGTTAATGTTGCCAGTGACACTGTTGTTACTGCGGTTATTGCAGATAACGAAAATGAAATCGATTATGACCTTTTAAATAATACAGAACAATATAAAGAAATAATTTAAAACGCATTATATCAATTAACTAAATAAAAAGCTCCCATTATTGGGAGCTTTAATTTTATTTGTGTCTAAACTAATCTGCCAAAACTTGTTGAATCTCAACGTTTGGTTTACCTAACACTCTCACTAATTCTAATACAGAAGCTTTCATTTGGCATCTTTGTGAAGTGCCGTTAAAAAAGTCTGTATAAAAACAACCTTCACAAACACAACCGCGTTTGTAACATTCTAACGCTGTATTAGTCCACCTTCTAACTGCAATAGAGCGTCCCATATCTCTGCTTCTAAGCACTACAAATTCCTCCTTGAATTTATCCCCATTTATTGTGATATGTATTACTTAGCATGTGCTTTTCTTACCATCACTATCTATATTATATATGTTTACTTTCGGATTTCAAGAAAAAATACTAAATTATTTGATTATGATACAAAAATTAATAATATAATGTTTTGTATATTATATTTATTTGTTGTTTATCTAAAATTAATCTGATTAAATTTCTTCATTAAACCTGATTTTATAGAGTTTATTTCCTTATCAATAATTTCATCTGTTAGTGTTGCATCATTATCTTGCAGCGTAATCCTGTAAGCTAAACTTTTATAGCCCTCTTGAATATGTTCACCTTCATATATATCAAAAAGATTTGCACCTTTGAAAATTTTTGAATCGGCACTTTTCTTAATTGCCAATATAATTTGTTCGTTTGATATATTTTTTTCTATTGAAAAAGAAATATCTCTTTGTACTTCAGGAAACTGGGCAAGCGGTTTATATTTTGAAATTGAATCGGGTGATGCATTTATCATTTTTCCTAAATTAAGTTCAAATAGATATATTTCCTGATTTATTTTTAATTTATCTTTTATTATCGGATAAATTTCGCCAAAATATCCTATTGTTTCAGGAGTTTTACTTAATAACACTACTTTTGCACTTCTTCCGGGATGCAGCCAGCTGATATTTTCAGCATTTGAAAGTTTTACTCTCTGAGATATGTTCAATAACTCAAAAAGATTTTCCAATATACCTTTTAAAGTATAAAAGTCTGCTTTTGGCAATTTTTTCCAAAGATTATTGTTTGTTTCTCCGGTAATTACGCCTGAAATAATTTGATTTTCTTCAACCCCGCTATCTGTTTGTGTCGCAGGTAATTTTATAAAATATGTTTTTCCTATTTCATACATCCAAATATTTTTTTGTCCGTTATCAAAATTATTTTTTAATGTTTGAAGAATATTTGCTATTGTTGTTTGTCTTAGCATTGTATGTTCATCAGACTGTGGATTTTGTACAAATACAGCCGAATTTTTATCATAAGTTAAACCGAATTGCTTTAATATTGGCTCTCCTATTAAAGATGATGTCATAGCTTCATTAAAGCCGAATCCTAAGAACATATTGTTAATTTTTTTTAGAAGCTTTTGTTCTTTTGTTATTTCGGGTGATTGTGTTTTACTCGGCAAAGTCGGTGCTATTTTATCATATCCGTATATTCTTGCTATTTCTTCTATTAAGTCTACTTCTTGTTTAACATCATTAATTCTGAAACTTGGAATTTTAAATTTACATGCCAAATCATTTTTGCCAAGTAATTCAAACCCTAAATTTTGAAGTATTTCTATACATTTTTGTGCTGGGATTTCAAGCCCTAGAAGTCTTTTTACCTGATTAAATCTTAGTGTTATTTCTTGATTATCTATTTTATTTGAACCTGTTTCAACTATTCCATCGATTTTTGCCTCAGCATATTGGGTTAACAGTTGAATGGCTCTTAATAGTGCAGGTTTTGTTGCTTCAATATCAACGCCTCTTTCAAATCTTGCGCAAGCTTCGCTTCTGTATCCTATGCTTCTCGAACTTTTTCTGTTTGTATGCGGTGTAAAATATGCAGATTCTAATACTATATTTTTTGTATTATCGTCTATTTCGGAATTTTGTCCTCCGAAAACGCCTGCTATACAAACACCTGTTTCTTGAGTTGCAATTAATACCGTATCATTAGTTAGTTTACGCTCAATTCCGTCAAGCGTTACCAGAGTTTCACCATCTTTTGCTCTTCTTACACAAAGATATCCGTTTAATTTATCCATATCAAAGGCATGTAAAGGCTGACCATATTCCAACAATACATAGTTTGTTATATCTACAACATTATTTATAGACCTGATTCCTGACACTTCAAGCCTGCGTTTCATCCATTGTGGTGATGGTTTTATTTTAACGTCTTTTAATAATCCTGCCGTATAGTATAAGCAAGTATCTTTATCTTTTATTTCCACTTTAAATTTGTCGGTTGACGTATCTGTTGTTGATATTATCGGATTTAAATTCAGTTTTTTGTTAAATATAGATGCTATCTCACGTGCAACCCCGATTACAGACATTTCATCGCCTCTATTTGGGGTTTGTGCCACATCTATTATCGTATCTTCTTTTATGTTTAATAATTCTTCAAGCTTTGTACCTAATTTTATATTGTCATATATTCTGTTAAGAATTAATATTCCGTCTTCTTCCTGTAAATTTTCTAACCCTAATTCATCTTGAGAACATAACATTCCTTGAGACTCTATCCCTCTTATAACGGCAGGGGTTAATTCATATTCTTCCCCCGTTTTTCTGGACAATACCTTTGAACCGACGGAGGCATACGGAATTATTTGTCCTACTTGTATATTTTGTGCTCCGCATACTACTGTTTTTGTTTGTGTTCCTAAATCAACTTCTACCAAATGTAATTTATCGGCATTAGGATGTTGTTTTATAGCCTTAATTTGTGCTGTTATTATATTGGTAAATTTTGCTCCCGTTGTTTCAATTTCTTCCACTTCCAATCCGCTCATAGTAAGCTCATGTACTATCTGCTCTACGGTTAAATCACTTATATCTACAAATTCATTAAGCCATTCTAACGAAACTTTCATCTTAATATCCTCTTCAAAATCTTCTAAATTATTTTAGTATAAAGATAGTTCTGTGTCATTATTTATAATTTAAGTTCTTTTGCGACTAAAGGTGTTATCAGGTTCCAAGCATTTTCATTCGGATGATAATCTTTTGCCAATACATACTCTTTTGAATATAAATCTTTATTTGTTAATTCCGGCAGATATATTATTGTGTAACCTGCATCTTCAAGTTTATTAAATAAAATTTCTCTATCTTTTATCCAATCATATTGTATATATATAAATTTTGTATTTTTCCAGTGTTTTTGCATATTATTTTTACTTTCTATGACTTGTTTGGCATAAAAATCATATGCATTTGTATAATCCTCGTATTTCAGTATTTTGTTATTTACATAGTAATGATGAATTTTTTGAACTAAATATAAGCGTTTAATCAAATTCAAGAATTTATTTTTGTTTTGTATTTGAATAAGCTCACCGTTTTTCTCTTTATATCTTAAGTAAAAATTTTCACACAATATATCACCTGACATAAATGTCATAACGTATAAACGTCTGAAATGGTCATGCATGGAAAGAAATATAACATATTCGGGCTCAGGAATTTCTTTGTATAAATTTTCATCTCTAGTTTGATAGAGCATGTGTGCAGATCCCCATGCAGGATAGGCTCTATTATATATAGTTCTGTGAGTTAGTTTTGATAACTTATATGAAAATGTTTGTTCTCTATCCAATAAAAAACCGTATGCGTATGAGCATCCGAATATTACTATCGGCTTTTTGTTTTTGTATTCTGCGCCGATGGGGTTATCTCTAAATATTTTTTCATCAAACGTGAAATTCGTTATTCCTTTATGAAAAGGGAAAAAACCGTTTTTAAGCACATATTCATCTTTTGATAATACAAGCTGATTATTTTCAAAAAACCATATCCCTGCTTCCAGTATTAATATTATTATAGCCAATATAACGGTATTTATTATTATAAATTTTAGTATCTGTTTCATTTATCTCTTTCCGTTTTATTATAAAATTCTATTTCGGGCGAAATAAAATTAAGTGATTCTATTGTTATTGTTTTTATATTATTATTTAGCATCCAAGATGGGAAATTGTCAAAGGGTAAAAGCAATTTTCCTGATTTTGAATAGCATATCATATCTGAATCCGAATCATTTATACTTATTATGTATTTTGATGTGTTTTGAAGTTTATTTGCAATATACAATAAATCAATATCTGAGCCTTTTTGCGGATTAATAAATTTAATTATAAGTTTATTTTGAACCTGATAAAAATAATACTCGGGCTTAATTTTTGTAATGGGGAGTGTATTAATTGAATTAGCCCATACTTCTGGTAAAAAGCCAAGATTATTGTTTGAAAATATAAAATCAAATTCAGATAAATCTTTATTAGAATATTTGTTATTGTCTGTTTTTATTAAAAATCCGTTTTCTTTATATTCTTCATATTTATATTGTCCGCTCAAGAGCATATATCTGTATTCCGGATTTACTCTTAAAGACGGAAATACATTATCATATATATTGTTTAATGATTTAATAAGGATTATATCAGGCGGATTGTTTTTTAATCTTTTAAGAGAATTTATTGATTGATTTGTTGTTATTGAATTATAAAAAGAGGTATATTTTACGGGGCATTTTTTCTTTAAATAAAAATAGTGCATGCCCCTGTTTGTAAAATCCAAAAAAGAAGTATTATCAGGAAATTTTTTCAGGTATTCTCTTATTGATGCAATTCTTAACTCTTGGGCTTTATCATACTTAATCCCGCAAAATTTTATCTTGTTTGATAATTTAAATATATTTTGTGCTGAGGTGAATATTAATATTGAAATAAAAACTATTTTTGTTATTTTTTTTATTTTTTCCGTTGATTGTATATATAAGTAGTACGGTAATACAATTAATAAATAAGGAATTGAGATATATTGCAGCCTGTATAATAAATTTCCGTCAATTCTTCCAAGGGTATAACTTAATGAAACAATTGCCAAAATAGTAAAAAATACTAAAAATAATATTTTTTCGGTTGATTTATTTTGATTATAAAGTTCTTTACCCAATTCAATTATAAAAACAGGAGTAATAAAAAGAACAAAAGCTTTAATAAAAAACAAAATCGGTATAATTTTTATTATTTCAGGAAAATTATTTCCAAAAGAAAACAAATAGGCTCTTGTATATTCTTTAGCTTCTAAAAAGTAATAAAATAGCGGTTCTTTAAATAAATATATGAGAATTAACAAAGATATTAAAGCCAAACAAATATATTTTTTATTTTTATGCTTAAAAATATTAAAAATAAATAAAGGTAAAGCAGCCAGAAGCCAAAATGTGCCCATTGTAGTCCAAATAAGACTGAATATAAAACCAATTATTGTATAAATAAGTATTCCCCAAGGCTTTTCAAGAAATTTAAGCAGAATAATATAAGCTATACAAAAAACAGAAGCGGGAGACGGCATATTTATAAATGTTATCGGAACAATATAATATAATTCCGATGAAAATATACAGCAGCCTGTTATCAGCAGAATAATTAAATTCAGATTTCTAAATAAAACATCACCCAATAAATAACCGTTTAATGTATTTGTGTTAAATATAAATTTGCCTAAAAATGCGGGTATAACATCTATATATCCGTGAACAAGCATTATATCTTTGTAATATTTTAAATTAAACAAATCATGCATAAAAAATGCAGCAAAGGTCTCGCCCATATGATGATCATCAATTAAATATATATTTAGCTGATAGGCGTTAAAAAATATAAAGTATAATATACCTGCAACGGCAAACGGAGAAAATCTGTTTTGGTTTCTATTCTTATATGAATCCGCTAAACCGCAAAGTATTATTAATAATATCAAGCCGATTAATCTCGGGTAAATTTGTCCGTTAAAAGGATATAAAAATATATATCCCAATAATGCTAAATATTGATTTTTAACTGTAATATTTCTGATTTTAGTAATTATTTCTCTAAATTTGATATTTTTTGTTTCATTGTTACTTATTATGACTTTGTTGTCATTATTTTTGAATTTAATAAAACTGAAAGCAAAAGTAAAAACAAAAAAGAATAATAAATAAATTAAATAGATATAAATGTCTAAATATTTATTATGGTCTAAATAAATTGTTGTACCTATATAAAAATCTGATAAATTTTTGTAATGAATATTTGGATATAAAAAATTATATATTATATAGCTGAATATTATTGCCAATATTGTCGAAATAATGATATTAATGAAGTTTATTCGTTTCAGATATTGCATTTAATTAACCTCAAAAAGATATTAGCATAAAATTTTTTTAATTTTTTGCAAAAATTAAATAGTCGGATAAAATTATAATATGAGTAAAATTTTCAATGCGAAATCAATAATATTTATACTATTTTTGCTTACTGCAATATTTATTTATTGGCTGACAAACAGTTTATTTGACGAAAAAGTCAATGATTTTTTGACAAAAAATCTTGTTTCTTGGCAAAAAATTAAACCGTCTGATGAAGTGGTACTTGTAGTAATCGACGATAAATCAATAGAAAAAATAAGCTGGCCTTGGCAAAGGAGCCTGTTCTCAGATATATTTAATTATTTAGAACACACATGCGGTGCAAAAACTGTTGTGTTTCAAAATGTAATTACCGTTACGGATACATATAATCCTAAAAGTGATGAAATTTTCTATGATAATTTGAAAAAACAGAACAAATTAATTAATAGTTTTGTACTGTTTAATTCTAATCTGGTCTATGATGTATTACCAAAAGAGTATCTTGACATCTTTAATTTAAAATCAAATGTTACAATTCATGATAAGAGTACAAAAGCTAATAAATTTACCTATAAATCCATAGTAAGATTGCCTAAAGAATTTCTTAATAATGTAAAAAATTTAGCTTCTGCCATAATTGTAGAAGATAAAGATGCAATTTTAAGAAGCTATGTTCCGATAGTAAAATTTAAAGATAATTATTATCCGTCAATTGCGCTTAGTGCATATTCCATGTATACGGGTAAAACTGATTTTTATCTGTATGATAACTATTTATGTGATGCAGAAGATTGTTCAAATTTAAAAATTCCCATATACGATAAAAAGGCAAAAGATTATATAGATAATGATATATTTGTTACAGCAGCACTGTTAAAGTGGTATAAACCTCAAAGTGACTATTATTCTCATAAAGTATATTCTGCAATTGATGTACTTGATTCAAATAAATCAATAAAGGAAGGAGAACTCCCTAAGATTTCGCCCGATAAATTTAAAGATAAAATAGTTATTGTTGGTTTAAATGCAGATAAAAATGTTTGGGAACAATTAAGTGAAACTCCTGTTTTAAAAAAGCATTCCGATTTGGATGTTCATGCTGTTATGATTGATAATCTTTTAAAAAATGAATTTAAATGTTATCCTCAATATGATTATTCAATATTAATTACAGCTTTGTTTTGTTTCTTTATAATAAAAGGCTTTGGCAGATTAAGAAATAATTTAATATTTGCGTCAATATTTGTACTGATATATATGATATATTACTTTTACGAATTTGAAGCCGATATAAGAGTTTGCGTAATTGCTCCCGTAATAACTATGTATTATACGGCATTAGTAAAAGCGTTATATATAAAAATAACAACAGATAGAACATCAGATATGATAAAGAATATAATGGGAAAATATTTTTCAAAAGATGTTATGAAAAAAATTATCTCGGATATGGGTACATTAAAATCGGGCGGTGTTAGGGCAGTTGTTACCATTCTGTTTGCCGATATCAGAAATTTTACACAAATAGCGGAAAAACTTTCACCGCAAGAAGTTTCTTCAATATTAAACGAATATTTTTCTATAATTGAACCTATAATCAGCAAATATGGAGGAATAGTTAATAAATATATGGGAGACGGTTTACTTGCGGTATTCGGTGAACCGATTAAATCTCAAGACCATGCAATAAATGCAATATATTGTGCATCAGAGATTCTTCAGGAAGTAAAGCATTTTAGGGATAAACTCATTTCAGAAGGCAGACCCAAAATAGATATCGGTATAGGAATCAATACGGGTGAAGTTTTTGCAGGTAATATCGGCAGTGAAGACAGGATTGAATATACTGTTATCGGTGATAATGTAAATCTTGCCTCCAGAATTGAAGCTTATAATCATATTTTAAAAACACAATTCTTAATTAGTGAACATACTTATGAATTTGTTAAAGATAGTGTAGAAGTAGTAAAACTCTCTCAGGTCAACATAAAAGGTAAATCAAATCCCGTTGATATCTACGAAGTATTGAGAATAAAACATAATGTCTGAAAACTATTTGAAAAATATTGATATCGAATTAATAAAAAAAGCGATACAAATTGAAGAAAAATATAAATATATAGACATAATGGGAAAAGAAGTTCCATTTTCCGGTTTTATGTTGAAACAGCTTAAGCAGATATACAAATTATCGCTAAAAAATGTAAAATGGCTTCCGATAATAGAAGCTTTTGAGCATTATTCTCAGGAAAATCTTTTTCAAAGAAAAAAAACCATATCAAGATTTGTGAGTGTTCTAAAAAATGAACTCAATATTGGAAAAAAAGAAGCAAAACAAGAAAATAAAAAAGAAACCGTTTTTGATGCCGATGTTGTTATGTTGAAAGGTGTCGGGCCAAAGTTTGGTTATTTATTAAATAAACTCGGAATATTTTCAGTATATGACTTAATTACGTACTATCCCAGAAAATATCTTGATTATTCAACCAGATCATTAATCAGCCAATTAAAGCCCGGCTATAATGTTACTGTATACGGTGTAATTTCTGCAATAAAGTGTTTTACGACTAAAAATAATTTAACAATAATCAAAGTCAGCATTAATGATGAATCGGCTATTCTTGAGTTGAATTTCTTTTATTCAAAAGCTAACAGATATTCGATAGAAAGATATAAATCTCAATTTCCCAAAGGTTCTTATATAACTGTATCAGGCATTACAAAACTTGATAATTATACAGGGAAAATAACCATAGATAAACCTCAATATCAAATTGTAAGCGAATTAAATTATGATAAAGAAAATTTAAACATCGGCAGAATTGTTCCCGTATACCCTTTAGTTGAAAATCTTAATATTAAGGCATTAAGAAAAGCCATATATAATGCACTTAATGAGTATAAAGGCACCATAAAAAATTTAATACCAAATGAAATAATTGAAAAAAGAGAGCTTCAAGATAAAGAAGAATCTTTAAATTTAATACATTTTCCCATAGATGAAGCTGCGCTTGAAAAAGCTCGATATACATTAATATATGAAGAACTTTTTTTGCTTCAATTAAAATTATTTTGTTTAAGAGAATATAATTCAAAAACATATAAAACTTCAAAAATAGAAATAAAAGAAAACGGTCTTGTTAATAAATTTATAAAACAGCTTCCTTTTGAGCTTACAGACGGGCAAAAAAATGCCGTAAATGAAATATTAAATGATATTAACTCAAATAAGCCGATGCAAAGGCTCTTACAAGGAGATGTTGGCAGCGGGAAAACGGTAGTTGCTTGCATAATGCTTTTAGCTGCCATTGAAAACGGATATCAAACGGCAATAATGGCGCCGACCGAAATATTGGCAGGTCAGCATTATAATAATTTTATTAATTGGCTGGCTCCGTTTGGTATAAGGGTAGGGCTGTTTACGTCATCCAATACAAAAAAACAACGTGAAAAACTCAAAAGAGATTTACGTAACGGTCAAATAGATATTGCAATAGGCACACACGCACTTATTCAAGATGAGGTCGAATTTAAAAATCTCGGTGCAATAGTAATTGATGAGCAGCATAGGTTTGGTGTAAAGCAAAGAAATATTCTTAAAACAAAAGCGGAAATTCCCCAAATGCTGACAATGACAGCAACTCCGATTCCGAGAACATTAGCATTAAGCTTGCACGGAGATTTGGATTTAACAATAATTGATGAATTGCCAAAGGGGCGTAAACCTGTTAAAACGGCTTTAATTACATCAGGACAAAGAAAAAAAGCATATAATTTAATAAAAGAAGAAGCCGCAAAAGGACATCAGGCATACATTGTTTTTCCGTTGATAGATGAATCCGAAACATTAAGCGCAAAAGCTGCAACAAAAGAAGCTGAATTATTACAAAAAGGCGAACTTAAAGATTTAAAAATAGGGCTTTTGCACGGTAAAATGAAAAATGAAGAAAAAGACAAGGTTATGACTGACTTTAAAAATAAATTATATGATGTTCTTGTCTGTACAACTGTTGTTGAGGTAGGAGTAGATGTACCAAATGCAACGGTTATTGTAATTGAAAACGCCGAACGATTCGGACTTTCTCAGCTTCATCAACTTAGAGGCAGGGTAGGGAGAAGTTCTGTTCAATCATATTGTGTACTTGTTTCTTCAACGAAAAATGATGAAACACTCACAAGATTAAATGTATTGGTTCAAACAAATAACGGTTTTATTATTGCAGAGAAGGATTTAGAAATCAGAGGCCCGGGTGAATTTTTAGGAGTGAGACAAAGCGGTATTGTAGAGCTTCATCTTGCCGATTTAACAAAAGATTTACCTATTCTTGAGCTTGCAAGAGCTGATGCACTTGATTACTTAAAGAATGTTAAAACCTTTCCAAAAGAACTTAAGAACTATATTGATTCATCATTAAGTGCAGTTTCTGATTTAAATTCTCCCGATTGATTCAATCATTTTTTTTCAAATACAAATAGTGTCCATTTCCCTGCTTGAGTTATACTCACCATTTTAAAGTGGTCTTTCATTGAATATAAAAGATTATTTCTTAAAGTTGAAAAGACTAAAAATATAAAAGGAGTCTTTTTATATTCTATGTCATCATCTACAATATCTTGAATATAATTATTAGATAAGAAAGATACATTATCAAGAAAAACAAAACCTATTTTATCGCCTTTTTTCATTTTACGTAAATAAGTATCCCAAATTTTATCAAGTAAAGAATTGTTGGGGAAATTTCTGAAATAATCTCTATATATACTTTTTCCTAATTTAATAGTTTGAAAATAATCGGGATTATCAAACATAAAATTATTAAAATTAAATTTATTTATTGAGCTGAAATTATAGTCATTTTTGCTGTTTAGATATCTTTCAAATTTATCTAGATCATAATAAGTGAGAATAACTGTATCGGTAGATTTTAAGCTTGAATATTTAAGCAGGGATACAGCTGCAAAATTACCTTCTTCTCTGCCTCTTTTGGGTGCCGAATCATTGGAGGTTATTAAATAAAATAAATTTAATACAATGAATATGACAGTCAGAATCCGTTTTTTATCAAGAATAGAAAATCCAAAAGCAAGTGCTAAAATAATTGAAGGATATATTTCACAAGAATATTTTGTTATAAAAACCATTTTCCCAGTTAATGATATTAAAATCAAAACGGTAAAGAAAGCTAAACTTGAAAGCAGTATATAATTTAAGACAGGATTTTTTTCTTTTATCGCATTATATATTGCATAAAATCCTATAATCAAACTTAATATGCCAAATATAAAAAATACAGGAGTCAAGGCAAACGGTACAATGTCATTGGGTGTATTTATAATGTTTATTTGTACAGGTGACAGGTAGTCTATAAATGTATAGAATATTTTTGAACCGGAAAAGCCTGACCAAAATTGTGAAAGCGATTTAGAAAAGGCTATTGTATACCAAAACGGGACTAATAAAGCTAATACAATTAAAAAGGGGCACACATATTTGATGATATCAACGAACTTATATAATTTATTTTTATATTCTTCTTCATATTTATACAGATATATCATTAAAAACAGTATGTTAAAAAATGCATAAATAATTCCTAATGTATGAACTGCACAAATTAATGTATTGGCAGCAAAAAATACAATAAAATTTAATTTTGATTGTTTTTTGGTAATTTTAATAAAATATAATAGCGAAATTGAACAAAAAAACATCAAAAGACTATACAGTCTAACTTCTTGAGCAAAGTAAATGTTAAAAGAACTAATTGCGGTTAAAAAGGCACATAATAAACCTGTATTGGCATTTTTAAATTCTTTACCCGTAAAATACATCGTTAAAACAGTTAATAATGATGGAACCACTGATGAAGCCCTTAAAGATAAATCAGTATCAGGGAAAAATAACAGCCAAAATTTTATATATAAGTAATATAATGGTGTATGGCAATTTTTAAGCATGTCGGAAATGAATTCTGAAATATTAGTCTTAGTTGCTATATACCAGCTGACATATTCGTCATTCCACAATCCTTCAGGTTTATCAAGGAACCATAGTCTGAATAATATTGCAACAACTAAAATAATAAAAATTTTAAAAGCGTTATCATTTTTCATAAGTATTATCTTTTTGCATGTTTGTATTAAAATTATTTTATCATATAAGTGATGAGAGAGTATGAAATTAATAATACAAATACCTTGTTATAATGAAGAAATAGCGCTTCCCGTTACATTGGCTCAACTACCTAAAAAAATTGAGGGTATTGATGAAATTGAAATATTAATATCTGATGACGGAAGCACGGATAGAACAGTTGAAATTGCAAAAAAATTTGGTGTAAATCATATAGTAACCGCTTCTCACCACAGAGGCTTAGCAAAAACATTTATGGCAGGTATTCAAAGAGCTTTAGCCGAAAATGCTGATATAATTGTAAATACAGATGCCGATAATCAATATTGTGCCGATGATATCGAAAAATTAATAAAACCGATTTTGGATAAACAAGCGGATATAGTAATAGGTGCAAGGCCTATAAAAGAGATGAAAGAATTTTCCGTAATAAAAAAATTTCTTCAATATTTTGGTTCAAAGGTAGTAAGAATGCTTAGCGCGACAAATACACAAGATGTGCCAAGCGGTTTTAGAGCATTTTCAAGAGATTCAGCACTTGCTTTGAATGTATTTGATAATTATACATATACAATAGAAACAATAATTCAAGCCAAAACAAAGGGGCTTCATATTGTTTCCGTGCCTATCAGAGTTAATTCAAATTATCGTAAATCAAGATTAGTTAAAAATATATTTTCGTATATACAAAAAAATTCTTTCACAATGCTAAGAATGTTTATCATATACAGACCCTTCCGTTTTTTTGCATTGATAGGCGGATTTATATTGTTTTTGGGACTTTTATTATTATCAAGATTTTTATTTTTGTACATTATGGATAACGGGAACGGTCATATTCAGTCCTTAATTGTTTCGTCAATACTGGTAATGACCGGAGTGCAAACACTTATATTTGGAGTTTTAGCAGATTTATTATCCATAAACAGAAAGCTTATTGAAGATGTACAAGTTCGTACAAAAAAACTTGAAAATAAATAGCCTTTAAATATTGTCATATTGTCTATGATTATTTGTTTAAAATTTAAATGATAATCATATTTATGAGGATAATATACTTAATAATAATATATTTTTTTATACAATTAATATCATTTGGAAATACTGAAGATTTTTTATTCGAATGTGAACAGTGTTCCGAATCGGATTCATACAAAAATTATAAACAGATAATAAAAGGTGAAGCTACAATCTCCGATATAGAGCAAAGGCAAATAATAGATAACGAAATACAAAAAGAATTAAATTCGGTTTTTATATATACTGACTTGGAAGACTGCATTAATACGGCATTAGGTGAGAATTATGATATAAAGATAAGTGAAGCGCAAAAACTTGAAGCATTTTGGATAAATAAAAATGCACAATTTCAGTTATTGCCTGACTTATACTATAATTATGATATTAAAAATCTTGAAGGAGAATATCTGGTAGGCGGAATTGTATCAACAACGACGCATGAGGTGCCTGTTCAAAGTCTTGTTGTATTAGAATGGTCAACTATAAACCAAGGTAAATACTTTTTTTATTTAGCACAAGCAAGAAATATGCTCAAAGCCGCCAAAGCCAAATTAGAATTTACAAGAGATGAAACAATTCTAAAAACAGTTCAGGCTTATTATGATACATTGGGTAAAAAAATGGAAGTTGAGGTACAAAAGGTAAATTTATACGACAGATTAGAACAGCTAAAATATACACAAGCAAGATTTGAATCGGGTTTGGGAACATTATACGATGTAAAACGTGCGCAGGCTGAGCTTGCAGGAGCCAGACAGGAGTATACCCGAACATTAAATACAATGAGGTTATATCAGGCAAATTTGGCAAATATTTTGGGAATAGATGTTTTGGATGCTGTCTATCCTTTTGAAATAAGAGTTGATAAAAGAGAATTAGTTAATCCCAAATACGGTATTGAAGAATTATATAAACAAGCATTGGAATCACGTGAAGATATAAGAGCGAAACGTGCGGAAGTAAATGCATATAGAGCAATAAGAAGTGCAAATTATACGGATATAATCCCCGCCGTAACACTTTCATATCAAAATGGACTTGTCGGTACAAAACGAGTGGGGTTATCTGCTCATAACAGTATTACATTAGATATAAGAGCCTATGTCGGTAAAAATTTACTTATGGGAACTATAACTCAGCTAAAAGCCGATAGTGCCGTTGTTAAACAAAAAAAACTTGAACTTATTAATCTTGAAAGAAGTGTCAAAGAGGATATTTTAAATTCATACTATGATTCTCAGAATGCTTTAAAAAAGATTGAAGCATCTAAAGTCGAAGTAGAAGCAGCTGATACAAGTTTAGATTTATCTCTTGAAAATATGAAAATGGGTGAAGCTACTTTTATTGATGTTATTAATTCGCAAAATTTGAAAATTCAAGCAAACATCAATTTGATAAAAAATATGATAGAATACAATAAAGCACAAACAAAATTATTATTTGATATAGGAGTTATAAGTCCAAAAAATGTGCTAAAGAATTATGACAGGAAGTTCTACTAATTTCGGGGAAAAGATACAATGAATATTTTAAAAAAATTGATGTCGGTATTTCATTCCAAAAAAAATACAAGCATGGAAAAAGAAATATATGAACAAGCTGATGTTGTATTTGAAATTATAAAAAAATATATAAACAGTGATTATTCTATTAATATAGAACTGCCTGATGAAATTGAGTGTATAGCGTTAATTGCGAGCGGCTCATCATATCACAGCGCAACAATTGCCGCAAACTTTTTTAGAGAGAAAATGCATATTTCCGCTCAATCATATTATGCAAGTGAAATTTCATTAATGGACAGAATTGATGTTAATAAAAATACACTATATATATTTATCTCTCAGTCAGGTGAAACAACCGATACAAATAAAGCACTTGAATTAATTTCAGATAAAACGGATAAAACTCTGGCTCTTACAAATACTAAAAATTCTACATTATATAAGAGTGCAAAGTATAAATTATTAACATACGCAGGTGCAGAAAAAGCTATTGCTTCTACAAAAGCAATGACAGCGCAGACATATTGTATATTTTTGATTGCAGCAAAATTGATGCAGCTAAAATTCATGCCTGCAAGAGATTTTATTGATGAACTGTTAAATGTACCGGAATACATAAATACAGCATTTACAAAACGTTCTGAAATATCAAAATATGCTAATACTCTGGTTGAATACGATAATGCTGCGATATTGGCATCGGGTATGTTTTATCCGTTGGCAAAAGAAGCGGCATTAAAAATAAAAGAAACCTCTTATATTAATGTAACGGCATATCCTACGGGAGAATTTTTGCATGGGCATATTGCTATTTTAAATAAAAGATGCGCAGTTATTGCTTTTGTAAATAATATAAATTCAAAATATATAAATAAAGTATTTGCAAATGTTAATAATAACTACAAAACAGATTCTTTGATAATAGCCTCGAAGCCTGATATTTTAGTGGAAGAAAAAAATATTATTTCAATTTTTACATCAAGCGATATAGAATTTTTATTTACAACGTTAATCTTGATGCAGTTTTTAGCACTAGATAGTGCCAAAATATTATCAAAAAATGTAGATAAACCCCAAGGACTTTCAAAAATAGTTAAATAATTGTAAATATTTTTATAATAGTGTAAATAAAATATTTGTGTTATGTTTTTATACATAGTAGTTTAGGGGTAATTATGTATATAAATTTTAATCCTATTAAATTATACAGTAATAAAATATACACTCAAAAGAAAGTATATAATAATAAATATCCTAATTTAGCACCGTTAAAACAAGATACGGTAAGTTTTGGCGCAGGTAATAAGCTTCATTCATCAGATATGTCGAATTCTCCGTCAATGAGAGATTGTTATCTGGTAGCACAAAATGCAGAACCATCCAGATATTACTTACAAAAAGTTCTTGATAAATATTTAAAACCATTTATAAGGAGCGACGAAAATAGTACTAAATCTAAAAAACCGGTATGCGAATACTATACAAGAACAAAGTCTGCAAACTCTATCAGAGAAAAAGTAGTATCAAAATACAGTAAAATTAATTCAGAAGAAACGGAAAAATTTTGTAATCAAACAATTGAAGAATTATTAAATTATTTCCCTTTAACTAAAGGTATTACAAAAGAATTTGCGACTATTGCAGCACAAAGGGCATTTACAGGTTATTCGTCAAAAATACCGCCATACGAAAATGTTGCATTTTCTTTCAATGAAATATTAAATATACTAAAATCATACAATTTGCTTAACTTCCAAGTTCTGAATGATAATGAACAAAACAATGCATTTTCGAAAATAATAGAGCATATAGAAAAAAGCAGCTTTGATGATGACATTGCTGAAAACAGCGAGGGTAATTACATTAATCCTCAAACAATTACAGGCATAAAGCATTATGCAAATGATATTGTAGGTGCAAGGATAATTCTTGGTGAATCAGGTCCTGAAGATACTGTTGTAATATTAAAAGCATTAAAAAGAGCTGTTGATGACGGCTGTATAAAAATAACATCAATAGAAAACAATGAACTGGATCCTGATATGCTGGCTGATGGTAAATCTGTTGAAGATTATGCTTATGTTACACATAAAAAATTACAACATTTTTCAAATGAAACGGATTCAAAATTAATAGATCATAAATCTAAATCAGGTTATTTAGCAATACATATTAATTTAGAGTTTCCTGATCCTATTCTTTCCGCAAGGAATAGTGAATTTAAAGGTTATTCAGGAGAAATACAGATTATAGGTCGTGACGTTGAAAGATTAAAAGATATTGAAGATTTATGCTATAAGATAAAAGACAACAAAAATGCTATACATGATGCTTATAGCCCATTTAGGGATTATTTCTTAAAATATTATACAGGCAAAACAAAAGAGGAATTTGATAAATACACATATGCACTGTATTTGGCTCAACGTGAGTTAAAATCTAACCCTAATGAAGAAATTCCTTTCCCATCCGTGAAAGATTTAGGATTTGAGGGTAAAGTGCCTGAAGAATTAGATTTTAATATATTGAAAGGTTTAAAAGAATTTTGTTATAAAGATTATATTAACCAAACTCAAGCAAATGATGAACGAGAAGCTGATATATTCAGAACTAAATATTCTAAAAACCAAGATAAAATTGCCGTATTAAAAGAGAAAATTGACAATAAATTCTCATAATCATCTGTGAGAATCAAATAATTTTTGCATTAAATCCGTTAATTTGGGGATATAAAATATTTTTCCCTGAATTACTCCTGCAATTATGTAGCATATAAACAGCATTACAACAAATTCAAAAGCTGAAAACGAGAAATGAAATATCGGCAAAGTAATAATTTTTAGAGAAATTATTAAATTAAACAATGCTACAATAAAATCTAAAAAAGGAATTAGAGCAATTACAGATAAAATTAATCCGATTAATAGTTTAAATATTGCCAAAAATACGGATATTATAATAGATTGATAAATATTATATGCCAAAAAATATTTTGGTTTTTTCTTAATATAATAAGCAATAATTAACCAAATAAGACCAACTATCCCCATTGTTAAATAAGACAAAATAGAAATAATTTTTTCAATAGGAAGGACAATCTCATTATTATTGTTCATTTAAATTCTCTCTTTCGGTAATAAACTCTTTAATTGAATCAAAATAAAGCAGTTTAACTTCATCATTATCAGGCTCAATATCAATAGCCTGTTTATAAAATGAAATTGCACTGCGTAAATCATTAGCTCTTGCATAAGTATTAGCGAGCAATATGTATGCATTCAAATTTAAAGGTTCAAATTCTATAACTTTTTTATAAAATTCGACAGCTTCATCAAATTTATTAGCGGAAGAATACAAATTTCCCATAAGAATGTATGCCTTAGTATTAGTTGGATTAATTGAAACAGCTTTATTATACATATCAATTGCTAAATCGTGCTTATTAATATTAAATAAAAATATTCCGTAACAAATAAAAGCCTGATAGTTATTATTATCTATATTAATGGCTTTATTGAACAAATCTTCCGCTGATTGATGATTGCCTGAATTTGAGTATGCATTAGCGCAATATATCAACCAATCAACATTATTCGGATTAAACTCGAGAGCCTTTAAAAACATCCGAATAGCATCATCAAACTTGTTAAGCTTGTTAAAAAGAAGCCCCAAATTAATATAATTATCGGGTAAATCAGGTTTTAATTTTATGGCTTTATCAAAATAATACAGTGCTTCATCAAAACTGTTTCTATCCTGATAAAGAAGTGCAATAGCAGAATATACCTGATAATTATTTTTATCGAGATTAATAGCTTTAATATAATTAGACATAGCGTGTTTAAATTCACCAAGCTCAGCATATGCATTAGCCAAGTTAAAATATACATTGAAATTGTCGACTCCGAGCCCTGCCGCTCTTGAATAAAGATTAATTGCCTTTAAATAGTCAGATTTTGCCAAATATAAACTGCCCAAATTGGTTAAGGCAATAAAATTCGATGGCTGTATTTTAAGTAAATCTTCATAAATATTAATGGCGCAATCATGCCTGTTGCTTGCGAGGTAAATATTTGCCAGTTGTAAATAATTATCCGAATCAGAAGGGTTATTGCGAATGTTACTTAAAAGTAAATCAATATTATTATCAGCTTCCATACAAATATTATACTAAATAATAAATCTTGTAGCAAACAAAATCATATTGGAGTCAGCACTATCAGATAATTCACGTTTTACATAATTAAGTAATATCTTCATATTTTCAAATGGTTTGTACACAAACCCAAGTGTGTATTCTTGTGAATAAATATCTGAAATCGATTTATTGGGAACAAAGAAATCATATCTTGCAACCAGTTGAAATTTAGGATGAATATCATAAGCGTAAGAAGTATAGAACCCGTCAGCTTTATTTTTTGAGTAATAAATAGAATTATAACCGTCCGCAAGAGCATATTCACCCGTAAAGTGGAACTTTTTATAATCATAACCCAAAAGAGTTGAAAAAATATGATAACTGTTATAATAATCACCAATATTATATCCGGCACCAAGTTTAAGTGAACCTGTTTTATCCGAAATATTTTCTAACGGTTTAAAATTGATATGACCGTTAAAATCTAAACCGTGACCGAAATCTTTCATATATCTTGTACTGTCATAAACGCCAATGTCATAATCGATATACTTATAATCGGCAATATTTCTTATACCCATAGAACGGACATTTGCAAGATTTCGCCCGATTTGAGGTTTTGTTACAGTATCCAAGTCCATTGTTGAAATTGCGCCTCCTGTAATAACAGGTAGTCTGGAACCTTGTCCGATAAGTATTTTTTGGTTATCGTTTAATTTATGGGATATACAAAGTTGAGAAATTCTGTGTGTAAATTCATTTGAATATCCCTCATAATCTCTTGCAATGTTGTAATTAAACGTAAATTCCGATTTATTTTCATTAAATTTAAGATTAATTCCGGGTGAAACTTCGGCTATATCATAAACCAAATCGGATGAAGTTTTATGCATTTTAGTAAAAGTAAGGTTTCCCCCGTACATAAATGACAGTTTTAGGGAATTAATAAATGAATCATTAAAAACAAGTCCGTCTTTTGTAAATAATCTTAATGTCGGATGAATTCTTTCCGTATTTTCAATTCTTCCCGAATAAACATCGGATATTAAATGCAAATTATTATTTTGGTTTTCATTGCCGTTAATGTTTTCAAGCGTAATTTCTTCAACAGCAAAACTAATGTTAGATGTAATTAATAATAAAAAAATTGCAGAAAAAAATTTTTTCAATCGTTAAGTCTTTCTTCAAAATATTTAATAGTTTTAAGTAAACCGTCTTTAAGTGAAGTTTTTGGTTCCCAGTTAAGTTTTTCCTTTGCCAAAGAAATATCAGGTTCCCTTTGCAACGGGTCATCAGATGGCAGTTCTTTATATATTATTTCAGAATTTGAGTTAGTCAATTCAATAATATATTTGGCAAAATCCAAAATAGTGTGTTCTTCGGGATTGCCAAGATTAATAGGTAATGAATAATCAGAATTCATAAGCGCAATAAGCGCATCAACAATATCTGATACGAAGCAGAAAGCTCGGGTTTGAGAACCTGAACCATAAACAGTAATAGGTTCATTTTTAAGTGCCTGAACAATGAAATTAGAAACGACTCTTCCGTCATTAATAGCCATCTTAGGTCCATATGTATTAAATATTCTGGCTATCCTGATATTTAAGTTATATTGTCTGTGATAATCAGATATAAGTGTTTCCGCAACACGTTTGCCCTCATCGTAGCAGCTCCTAAGTCCGATAGGATTAACATTTCCCCAATAAGATTCAATTTGCGGATGGATTTTGGGGTCTCCGTATACTTCGCTTGTACTTGCTTGTAAAATTTTGGCATTGCATCTTTTTGCAAGCTCTAACATATTTATTATTCCCATAACTGAAGTTTTGACTGTTTTTATGGGATTATATTGATAATGAACGGGAGAAGCAGGACACGCAAGATTGTATATTTCGTCAACTTCTATAAAATACTCATTTATAACATCATGTCTTACAAGCTCAAATCTGTTATTGCCTATAAGATGTCTGATATTGTCTTTTGAACCCGTAAAAAAGTTATCCAAACATATAATATCATTACCCTCATTTAAAAGTCGTTCCGATAAATGAGAACCGATAAAACCTGCACCGCCTGTAATTAAAATTCTTTTCATACGATAGATTCTTCTTTTGCCGTAAATTGCATTTCATACAAATGCTTATAGTGACCGTCTTTTATGGAAATAAGCTCATTATGAGTACCCAGCTCAACCAAATTCCCGTCATTAATTACAGCAATTCTGTCTGCATTTTTTATGGTGGATAATCTGTGTGCAATAACAAAAACCGTTTTATTTTTAATTAAATTGTCAAGCGCTTTTTGAACTACCGCTTCAGATTCGTTATCCAATGCCGAAGTTGCCTCATCAAGCACAACAATAGGAGCATTTTTAATCATGGCTCTTGCTATGGCAACCCTCTGTCTTTGACCTCCGGACAGAGTTAAACCTCGTTCACCGAGGAGAGTTTCCAAACCGTCGGGTAAATTAGCTATAACTTCCGACAAATGAGAAGCTTCAATTACTTGAGCCAATTCATTTTCTGTTGCATTAAGATTACCAAGCATTATATTCTCTCTGATAGTTCCTGAAAATAAAAAATTATCCTGAAAAACTATTGAAATATTATCTCTTAAACTGTTTAATTTAAAGTTTCTGATATCTGTACCGTCAAATTTTACCGCACCTGATGTTACATCGTAAAATCTCGGAATAAGATTTACAAGAGTAGATTTGCCTCCGCCCGAATTACCGACAATAGCAAGTGTCTCGCCTGCTTTTACTTTTAAATTAATATTATTAAGAACTTGTTTTTCAGAATTATAAGAAAAGCACACATTATCAAATTCAACATCGCCCGTGAAGTTTTGAAGTTCAACTGAATCTGCTTTATCTATAATTTCAGGCACATAATCAAACAGTTCAAAAACTCTGCCCAATGCAACAAAGATTGTTTGGATTTTAGACAAAGTATGCCCCATATTTTTAACGGGTTTATATAATAAAAGCATTGAAGTAACAAATGAAGCAAAAGAACCAGCCGTCATTAATCCTTTATATATAAGTGAAGTTCCGTAAAATAGTACAAAAGCAATTCCGAAAGAGGCAATCAAATACATTAAAGGTGACATCCAACCCACACGTTTTGATAAAGAAATTGAATAATCAAAACTGTCTTGTATTCCGTCAAAAAATTGTTTCTTTTGCCGTTCCTGAAGGTTATATGCACTAATAACTTTATTTCCCGAATAAGATTCGTTCATAGTTGTCATAATTCCGCCAACTATTACTGTATTAATATTAGAAACGGATTTAATTTTTTTTCTTATAAGAAATACAGGAAGAAAAGCGACACTGAGTACAACAACCCCAACAATAGCAAGTCTCCAAGAACTGTATAGCATAACAGCAACTAATGATACAGCACCGAATATACTTACTATTAGAGTTGTAAGTTCATCAACAATAGTTTTTGATGCGGAATCAGGATCGGAAAGATAACGATTGATGACCAATCCAGACGGGTTTTCATCAAAAAATGATGTATCCATGTATACAAGTCTGGCAAATAAATCTTTTTTTACGTTATTAGTGATTTTAAGGCTAATCCAGTCGGTTAAATAAGAGTTAATATACTTTAAAAGTCCTTGAACAACAGCAAAGAATATTATACCAATTGGAACGAGAGCTGCTAATAGTGAATAAGAAATTTCAAATCCCATTAAATTAAAATTTTGTCTGCCGACAACATAGTCCATGTATGGTTTTAAAGCAATTGCAACAACACCGTCAAGCATACCGACGGGTATTGCGACAAGAAAACCTAAAATAACTCTGCCCATCACTTTTCTTATATATGGAAAAATCCTTTTTAAAAGCCAACCATATCTGAATGATGTTAACGCCTGTGTGTCTTTAAGTTTCATTAATATATTCCTTATACATGCTTATTTTAATTATATTTTATAATGAATAAGTCTAAGTTTACATCTAATATTAAATATTTGAAATAAATAATAACAATCAAGCGGTTTTTGTGGTATAATATAGCAAAATTCTGCAAATAAAAGTGTGTTTATAAGAGGGATATAATATGACAAAAGGAGTATTTTCCGTTTTTTCCGTGCCGTCATACGGCAATATTCAAAACCAAGAGAAAAAGAGTGAAACAACAACAAAAACAGTAACATCGGATAAAAAACAGCTGATTTCAAAAATAAAATCGGCTGCGCCCGTAATTGTTCCTTTAGCTGCTATACCAATAACAGCATTAATTACATATAAAATCTCAGCAAAAAATGTAAACGCATTAAAGTCACAAATTAGCAGTTTAACGGATGATATATCAAAACTTCAAAAAATAGCTGCTGAAGCAAAAACTACTGCTGAAAAAGGAATTGATAATGTAATTAAAACAGGTAAAAAAGATAATGCTCAAATATGGGGAGCTCTGCTTGCTGCGGGTGGGTTACTCGGAATATATAAAGTTTCAGATATGACAGATGATCAAAAAAAAGAAGCTGCCGAAAAAATTTCAAACAGGATTGATAATATTCAAAATACAGGTAAATACGCCCTAAATATGGCAGAGCAATCAAGTGCATTGTCTTCAAATAATTTGGGGCGAAAATATACCGTAAATTATAACGGAATACAACTTTTGACAAATTCGGATTCAATAAATAAAAATGAGCAAAAGTATGCTCAAGCTATTAATCAAATTCAAAATGCCGCACCTGACAGATTATACAAAACTCCAAATATAAAGCCGATTAAATCAAAAAGACCGACATTGTGGTCAATATCTTCGGAATTTGCACCGATAAAAGAGGGCGGGCTTGGATCTGTTCCTGTTGAAATTCAAAATAATGTTTCAAAATTAGGAATAAATATTCCAACATTTATTCCGATGTACCAACAAAAAGGTACAGCAACATTTAGAACGGAAAGAGGTCAATATTTTTATACATATAAAGGCGTAGAAATGAAAGTGGATAAGGCAGCATCATTACAACTTGATACATATCAAAACGGCAGGCCAAAAACGGAAACAGTTGAGTTTTATGTGTATAATTCAAAAGATGAAAAAGGTAATAATAAACAGCTTGTTTTAGTTAAAAATGATAATTATTTCAACGGCACCATATACCAAACAAGTGAAAAGACTGAAGAACCCGAAAAATTTGCTTTCTTTTCAAAGGCTGTCTATGAATTAGCGAAATCAAAAGAAGACATAAATAGTGTAAAAGATTTAAAAATAAATAATAAAAAAGTATTTGATTCAATAAAGGCGCCTGATGCATTCATCTTAAATGATTGGCAGGCATCGCCGGTTGCCGCACTTATGAGATATAAAGCACCGATGGAAAATGCATACGATCAATTGTCCGATAATGCAGCTAACAAACTTGCAAATATGTCTATTATAACAATAGGACACAATGCAATGTATCAAGGCTCAACCAGAAATAACAATGATAATGCACAAAGAAAAGAAGCTACAACTAATATACTAAATACTTTATTTGACAATTTTGCATATGATATTGTGTCAAATTCACAAACAAAGGCATCAGAGCAGAATCCTGAAGATTATGGCCTAAGAAATTTAGACAATGTGTTACTTCTAAATCAGGATGATCCTTATGCTAATCATACAAACCTTTTAAATATGGGAATATGTTTAAGTGATTATTTCCATCCTGTTTCACAAAATTATGCAAAAGAAATAATATCGGATAATCATCCGGAATTAGCGGGCGAACTCAGATGGGCGCTTAATCAAAAAAATAATTCGGGTTCTCTTATAGGAATTATAAACGGAAATGATTTTAATAATATTTCAATAGAAGCAAAAAAAGAAAAAATTATATCACTTACGGGTATTACGCCCGAAACTTATAATAAAAGCAGCAATATAGATGATGTTATGAGTTCAAGAACATCTAATAAAATTAATTTTTATAACAATTATATACTACCTTTATCGAAAAAAAATGATAATACAAATACTGATGCACAAGTTGAATCAGTCAGGAAATTATCAAAAAAACTTGAATTTGTAGATGCGGGACTAAAAACTGAATTGCCTGTATTAACGGATGAAGAATTAAGCCAAACCCCGATTATAACGTCAGTGGGCAGACTTGTTTCGCAAAAAGGAATAAAAATAATGGCTGATGCCATAAAATTATTATATGATAACTGGGAAAAAGATTTCCCCTCAAAGCCTAAACCTATATTTTATATATCTGGTCAAGACGGAGAAGGCGGTATACAAAGAAAATATATTGAGGATTTAAAAGCTAAAGGGCTTTCAGCTGAAGATTCAAATCGTGTTATATTTGCGCACGGTTTTGCCCCTATGAATGCATTAGCTGCTTCATCAGATTTCTTTTTGTTACCCAGCATATTTGAACCTTGCGGATTAACTCAAGGTGAATCATTTGCAGTAGGTACTCCCGTTATAGCAAGTGCCGTTGGCGGCATTGTTGATACTGTCAACAGAAACGGAAAAACAAACGGAATCCTTACCGATAAGGATAAACCTTTATCTGCTCAAGATTTTTATTTGGCTATGAAAAGAGGGTTAGAAATATATTTTGATGACAAACCCGCTTATACACGAATGGTAAAAGATGCTCTTGATGAAGATTTCAGCTGGATACAAAAAGGTAAAAAAGGACCTGTTTTTGATTATCTTAAAACCATCGGTATCAATACGGATAACTTGCCTGAAATCATATCTTAATATATTATAGAACTATTCAAAGAGTAAACTATGAATGTTCGTTATAAAGAATTATCGGATAGAGCTTTTTATTATCATTCCAATAATGATTTAGATAAAGCTGAAGAACTGTATTTACTGTTGTTATCATTAAATTGTGATGATTCAAATATCTTAAATCTGCTTGGGATGTTGTATGTTGCGAAAAAAAATTACGAAAAAGCAATATATTATATTTCCAAGGCATTTCTTATAAAACAAACCCCTTATATTGCAACTAATTTGGCAAAAGCTTATTTTCTTAATGAAGATATTGATAAATCTGTTACTATGTATAATACTGCAATATCCTTGGGAGAATCTGATGATTTATATTATTCTTTGGCAATAGCATATAAAAAACAGGGTAATTTTGACCAAGTAATTTCATGCTACAAAAAAGCACTAAAGCTTAACCCTAAAAATTATAATGCGTCTTATAATCTTTCAAATATGTATAACGAATTAAAAGACTATGATAATGCTATTATATATGCTAAACAGTGTTTAAATATAAACAATAATAAAGATGAAATATATTCAATGCTTTCTGAATATTATCAATATAAAGGAATGTTGCCTGAATCAATCGACTATTTAGCTAAGGCAACACAAATAAATAATCGAAATTACTTATATTTTTATAATTTAGGTACTTTATACATAAAATATAGAAAAGAAAATGAATCTGAATTTTTATCGGCACTTTTACATACAATAAATTATCAGGAAAAAAAGATTGTATTTATAGAAATAATCGGATTTATATACTCTCGCATCGAGTGTGAGTATAATGCAATTGAGGCATATAAATCATCAATTACGATAAATCCTAAATATAAAAAGTCTTATATAAACGCTGCAAATATATTAAAACTACAAAATAAAACAAAAAATTGTATAGACCTATTAAATTTGATGATAGAAATAAATCCCGATTCTACTGAAGTATTTGGGATGCTGGCTTCATTATATATGGAAACTTGCGAATATGAAAAAGCACTTGAATATTATGAAAAAGCAATTGAAGTATCGGGCGAAGATAGCATTTTATTAAACGGAAAAGCAGCTGCTTTAAAATATTTAGGTAAAATCCCTGAAGCTAAAGCTATTTATGAAAATTTAATTAAAACAAATCTTGCTGGTACTAAATCAAAAATTTCACTGGGTTCTATTTATTTATCGGAAAAAAATTTTAATTCGGGTTGGGAGCTTTACCGTTTAAGAAATCTTGATACTAATCTGTATAAATTTTATAATAAAAGAATTTTTGAAAAAGGCAACACACTTGATGGTAAAAATATTTTATTGTATTCCAATTGCGGATTTGGAGATACAATAATGTATTCTAGATATTTAAATTTATTAAAAACTAAAGCAAAAAGCGTAACTTTGCAGACTGACTCTGAACTTATACAATTATTGAAAAATAACTTTAATGACATAAATATAGTAAATAAAGGCAAAATTATAAAAGATTATGACGTGTTAATTCCGCTAATGGATGTTCAATATGCACTTAAAACAGATTTTAATGATATTCCCTTTTCAAAGGGATATTTAAAGGCTGTTAATAATCATATAATAAATACGAAAAATAAAAAAATAGGTTTGTTTTGGAAAGGCTCAGACATAATATTAAATAACAGGTCAATTCCTTATGAATTATTATCAAATATATACCATATTGAAAATTATTCATTTTACTCTTTTCAACCTGATATAGAAGTAAAAGAAATTACTAATCTGAAAAATTATATAAAGAATTTTAATGATACAGCCAATTTATTAACGGAAATGGATATATTAATAACAATAGATAGCGCAATTGTTCATTTGGCAGGAGCATTAGGAATAAAAACATATTTAATGCTGCCATATTACAGTGAATGGCGTTGGTTTAACGATACAAAAAAAACTCCGTGGTATGATAGTGTACAAATATTTAAACAAAAAAAATATAATGACCCAAACAGCGTCATCGAAAGTATACAAAATGAGTTGATTAATAATGCAAAATGATGAAATATATACAGTAAAAATAGAAAAAATGATAAATGAAGGCAGGGCTTTAGCCAGAATTGATAATTTCCCGATATTTATTGATGGGGGTTGCCCCGAAGACATACTTAAGGTCAAAATAAAAAAAGTTAATAAGAAATACGCAATATCCGAAATAGAGGAAATTATAACTCCCTCACCTCACAGGCAAACACCAGAGTGCCCGTTCCACGCAAAATGCGGAAGCTGTAATTGGCAGCATATTAACTATAATGAACAACTTAAGCAAAAAAAGAATATAGTTTATGAAACAATAAAAAATATAACTGGTATTGATTTTAAAATAGAAGATACAATTGCATCCCCCAAAATATATGAATACAGATGTAAAGTGCAGCTTCCCGTTTCGGAAACAATGGTTTCGAAACGCATTTTAACCGGTTATTATAAAAAAAATTCACACGAATTAATAAATATAAAATGCTGCAAACTGCATCCGCAGATAATAAATGAGATTAATGAAGATATAAAATCATTTGCGCAAAAATTAAATATTTCCGCATATAATGAAAAAACAAAAAAAGGACTTTTAAGACATATTATATATAGAATTTCTTCCGATTTAAGCCAATTATTAATTATTTTTGTTATAAATTCAACTGTTACAGACGATAAACTTAAACAAATTGCAGATTATATTATGTCAAAATATCCAATTATTGTTGGAGTCTGTACAAATTATAATATTAAAAATACTAATGTAATAATGTCTGATAATACAAAGATTATAAAGGGGAATGATTATTATATTGAAAAATTGGATAATATAAAGTATACAATTAGCGCAAACAGTTTCTTTCAGGTAAATCCTTATTGTGCAAAACTTATATTTGACAAAGTAAAATCAATAATAAATATTGAAAGCCCCGCAATCTTAGATGCATATTCAGGTGTATCAAGTTTTGGGATATGGTTAAGTTCTATCGCCAAAAAAGTTGTATGTATAGAAGAGGTTCAATCGGCAACAAATGATGCTGAAGAAAATATTAGGTTGAATAATATTAATAATATTGAAATTATAAACGGTGATGCTTCAGAAAACTTTAAAAAATTAATTGATAATAAAGAAAAATTTAATATTTCAATAATTGATCCGCCAAGAAAAGGCTCAAGTGAGGATGCAATAAATTATCTTGTTAATTTAACCTCCCAATACATTATTTATGTAAGCTGTAATGTATCTACATTGGCAAGAGATATGAAACAATTAATATCAAAAGGTTTTTATCCTAAATATATCCAACCTTTTGATATGTTTCCAAATACTTATCACGTGGAAACATTGTGCTTGTTTTCAAAAATTGACTAACATAATTAATTTTATGATATTATTAACATATGACTAATTTTTTTCAAAAAGTAATTGATATATTAAGATATAAATACTATTATAAAAATCACTTTGATACTATATATAAAAAACATTTATCATTAGAAAATAATATAAACAAAATTCAGACATTAGTATTAGGCAGTTCACATGGTCATTATGCCTTTTTACCTAAAGAGGAAACAGAATTTAATTTATCGATTAGATCACAAGATTTATATTATTCATATAAACTTTACCAAAAATATGCGAGTAAATTAAGTAATTTAAAAAATATAATACTCTTTTATTCCGTATTTTCTCCCGGGTTTGAGATTGAAAAAACCTCTAACAGATTTCTGTGTATTCCCTATATTTTCATTTATAATATATATTCAAAAAGTATAGTTAGGAATATTACATTTTTAATAGAGTGTATTTATAGAAGTATAAAATTTTTTAATTATGAATCTGATATAAGAAAAAATATAGATAAATCATATAGAGGCGAACCTTGTAATGATGAAGAAATGTTTAAAAATGCTTCTAGCGAATTATTAATGGGGGGGGGGAGTTGCTAAAAAACATTATAAAAATAATGTCAGAAGCACAATAGGGCATATATATGCAGAAAAGCTAATACAATTGGCCAAAAAAAATAATGTTAATGTATATGTTGTAATTCCGCCTTTTACGCAAGATTATAAATCATGTATTCCCGAATATAATGAATTATTCTCCGGCATTATACAGTTATGCAATAAAAATAATGTTAAATTAATAAGTTTTTACAATTCAAATGAATACACAAATGAAGATTTTTACGATACTGACCATCTAAACTTACGTGGTGCTGAAAAATTTACTAAAAAACTGAAAGATATAATAAATACTATATAAAGTATGTATAAATTATTTAGAACAGTTTTTGCGTATATTGGGGGAAATTGGTATCTTGTACACAGTATTTGGAGGTACATCTTTTGTCACTATTGAACCGGCAGCAATAAGAGAATTTTCACCTATTGTAACTCCTGGTAATATTGTGGAATTAGCACCTATACTTGCACCACGTTTTATAATTACTGATTCAATTTTAAAATTTTTATTTTTTGATTTCGGATATTTATCATTGCAAAAGGTAACATTAGGACCGATAAACACATTATCTTCAATCCTTATGCCGTCCCATATTTGAACACCGCATTTTATAGTAACATTATCGCCGATAATGACATCATTTTCTATAAAACAATGAGAGCAAATATTACAATTTTTTCCGATAACGGCATCAGGCAGTACAACACAAAACTGCCATATATTTGTATCTGCACCAATTTTTGAACTTTGAACATCGGATAGCGGGTGAATCATAATAACCTCATAAAAAATTATATCATAAATAATCAGAATTTTTTTAGGTTAGAAAAAGAAGCATCCAAAGCCTTAGTTCCAAATTTTCCAAAATCCGCAATAATCATTGGGGAAGATGCAACTTCTTTTATTTCTATAATTTTACCTACACCGAATTTAGAGTGAAAAACCCTGTCCCCAGCTTTAAAATCAACATTAGAAGAGTTAAAAGTCGTTTTTTGTTCTGACGATAGTGCTGCTTCTCTTTGTTTTCGTTCAAGAAGCATTTTTTTGATAGGATTATTTTCAAGCAGATTTTTAACCTGTTCTTCTTCCTTATTTATACGGTCTTGTTTTATATCATCGTGGTGCTTGCTTTTTATAACAAAACTTGTATTATGAGTAATATTTCTTTTTGGAGCAATGAAATTTTTGCCGAAAGAAGTAACAGACTTTATACTGCCGTCGGGATTTTCATTTATCAAATTTGATTTAATGGTTTTGACGGCACTGTTAAAAGTATAACTTTGTTTATTATCTGAAGTGATATAGTCGGATTCTGAGTAATTAATTAAATCAGACGGAATTTCGCCGATAAAACGGCTGGGATTATAATATTTGTAGTTACCCCACATTTTTCTGCGTTTAGCCGAGCTAATATATAATTTTTTCTTTGCCCTAGTAACACCTACGTACATAAGTCTGCGTTCTTCTTCCATTTCAGAGTTAGAGTCCAAAGAACGGTTATGGGGGAATATACCTTCTTCTAATCCGGGAAGAAATACAGTATCAAATTCAAGCCCTTTGGCACTGTGAATGGTCATTAAAGTAAGTGCATCGGCATCTTCAACATAAGTATCAATATCACTGACCAACGAAACTTGGGCAAGAAATTCACCTAATACATCTTCATCCTGAGGTATAAAATCTTTAGCAACATTAATGAGCTCATTTAAATTGTCAATTCGACTTTCTGCGGTATCTTCGTCTTCAGTATCCTTAATTTCTTGAATATAACCTGATTTTTCAAGAACATAAGCAATAAATTCTGACAATTCAAGAGTATTATACGCATTTTGAAAATCTAAAATCAGGTTGTAAAAAGACTTAAATTTAGATTTAACGGCAGATGAAAATTCGTCGAAACTGTTAATATCGGCTAAAATATCCGTAAATTTGATATTATTTTCATCGGCAATATTGAGAAGTTTATCAACGCTTGCCGTACCTAAAGAGCGTTTTGGTACATTAACTATACGCTTAAAACTCATTGAATCATCAGGATTATAAATAAGTTTTAAATAGGCAACAGCATCTTTAACTTCTTTTCTATCGTAGAATTTAAGCCCGCCGACAACTTTATAAGGGACATTATTTGCCATACAAGCTTCTTCTATGGCTCTTGATTGAGAGTTAGTACGATATAAAACAGCCATATCGGAAAGTGAATTGCTAACGGATAGGCGTTTTACTTCACTGATTAAATTAAGTGCCTCATCTGATTCATCATTTGCCTGATAATAGTTTATTTTAACACCTTGCCCAAGATTTGAATAAAGATTTTTGCTGATTCTTTGCTTATTATTGCAAATAATTGCATTCGCCGCATCAAGAATTGTAGCGCAGGAACGATAATTTTGCTCCAGTTTAATTAAATGAGTTTTTTTGAAAGTCGATTGTAAATTGAGTAAAATTCTATAATCAGCACCTCGCCAGCTGTATATTGATTGGTCGATATCACCAACCACACACAAACTTTTTTCGGGCGGAATATCTTCTTCTTCGGAATTATTTGTATATATTGATTTAATTAAACGGTATTGGCATAAATTGGTATCTTGAAATTCATCCACAAGTATGTGTTTAAATCTTTTGAAATATTTCTCTCTGACTGCATCATTGTTTTCTAAAAGTTTTACGGCTAAAACGAGCATATCGTCAAAATCAAGAGCATTATTTGCTTGTAATAATTTTTGATACTCAAGAAAAATCTGTGAATGACGTTCCGTTCTGTAATCTCTGGCTCTTGTAGCATAAGTATAAGCATCTTGCATTTTATTTTTTGCATTGGAAATAATGACTTTTAAAAGTTTGGGGTCATATATTTTTTCGTCAAGATGGCAATTCTTAATTGCAGTTTTTAATAAAGACATAGAATCATTATCATCATAGATAACAAATTTATTATTATAAGAATTACCGTTTTCATCAACGTATTGAGCGATATCTGTTCTTAAAATTCTGCCTGAAACAGAGTGGAAAGTACCGACCCACATTTTTGATGCTTTGTCTTCACCAACCATTTTGGAAAGTCTTTGTACCATTTCTTTTGCAGCTTTATTAGTAAACGTAACCGCCAGAATTTCATAAGGCGATACACCTGAATTAATTAAATGTGCAATTCTTGTAGTCAGAACTTTTGTTTTACCGCAGCCTGCACCCGCAAGTACAAGAACCGTACCTTTATCTTGTAATACGGCTTCTTGCTGCTCCCTGTTTAATCCCTCTAAAATATTTGACATGTATCTTTTATTTTTTTAAAATTATGCTATTATTATTATATTATAAATAATTTTAAATAGGAAAATATATGTCAGAAGAAAACAAAAATGAACAAAGTATTATGGTACCGCTGGATGACTTAGATAAAATAGAAAACAACGAATCAAATACATTGGATGCTTTAGCTATGGAACTTGCAACCATACAACAGTCAGCTAAAAAGGTTGCAATAATAGGAAGCAGAAATTTGCCTATAACACATCAGCAAATTATTGAAATATTATCCTGTGCATTGGTAATGCAAGGTAATACGGTTATAACAAGCGGAGGGTCTTCAGGTACAAATGCAGCGGCAATACGTGGTGCAATGAAAGCAAACCCTGATAAATTAAGAGTAATACTTCCGCAAACAATAGGTCAGCAGCCTTCTGACGTACAAGACCAGTTAATTGGTGTACCCAATATATTGGAACATCCTGACCGTTCCATGATGACATTAGCGGATGCAAGCCGTATATGCAACAGAGAAATTATTGATGAATGCCAGCAGTTAATTTGCTTCTTGTCACATACATCAAATACTCTGCATAAAGCTATTCAGCATGCTGAAGATTCACATAAGGTCGTTACTGCTTTTTATCTTGATTAGATAATTCTTTAATGATATTTTTTGAAGCAGCTTCTCCCATTGAAAAACAAGTTAGCTGTGTTCTTATTGCTGATTGGGTTTTAAAATCTGCGCTTACTATTCTGCCTATACCGTATAAATTGTTATAATTGGCAGATTTCAACATTTCAACGGGCGCATAATATACATCTTTTGTAAAAGAAAGTATATCTTTGTCTTTTTGTGTTGAATGAATATCAATAGGATAATCACAAGCAAAAGCAATATTGTCGAATTTTTTGGAGTTTATAATATCATCTGTTGTAAGAGTATACTGACCTTTTATCCTGTATGATTCTCTAATCCCAAACATATCAGCGATATTAGAGATGTATGAATTTTCAAAGCCTATAAGATACTTTTTGCAGAAATTTGAAAGTCTAAATATTCTCTGGCGGGCTTGCATTAAGGCTTTTGAGTATATAAACGGGTCAAGAATATCTTCTTCATCTTCATCAGGTAATACCCTCGGGCAATTAAAAGCAACGGAATCAGGCATAGAAGCAATAGTAAATATTTGAAAATAAGCGGTGTCCGAAATATCAAGAATACCATCAGATACAGCCTTTTCAAACAATGGTTTTAACGCCCATTTGCGGTTATTATCCCAAGTATATGCGGTAGATAGGTGTATTTGATTGCCTGAATTATCAACAGTTGTGACGTTTCTATCTGTATCAAATTTAATTAACCATTCTGAAAAGCTTTTTATGTTAACTCCTGACATTATAAATCTTAATGTAGGAGTTTGATATTCATCATTATTCAGTTGAAAATCGCAATTTAAAAGTTTAAAAATTTTACCTTCTGAAGTTGCGTCAATAATATATTTTGATTCGATATATATTGATAATATTTTATGATTTATATAAGATGAAAAAAGGCATAAATTATTGTCAAAACTTATAGATTCAGGCTCGGAAGAAAATAATACATTGCATTTTACGGAATTAAGCATATCATCTAACACTATTTTAAGTAATTCAGGGTTAAACCATGCCTTATTACCGTCACAATATGTGGTTCTTGCGCAATATTTATCGGCAAAAACCAATAAGTCATTGAAGAACTCCGTATTAATATTTAAAGTGTTAACTTTCATACAGGGTATAACAAGCCCTCTTGTAGCGCTGCCTCCAAGCGAGTCGGATTTTTCTACAAGTAAAGTATTAAGACCATATTTAGAAGCAATATATGCGGCAGCAACACCTGATGTACCTCCGCCATATACAATTAAATCATAATTCATTTTTTTTCCTTTTTAAAAATTTTATAATAATTTTTTATAAAAAAAAATTTTTTTATTTAACTTCATATTTACATTCGATAAGATATATAACGATAAAATTATCTAGTTAAATTTTTCATAAATGAGCTTCTGGATATTCTGCATGATGAATCAGACTCAATTTTTCTGTTGTTTAAAATTTCTGACGGAAAAAGATTTAAATCAGGGTCTTTAAAAGTAATACCGCTTCTTGTTGATATTAAATTCATATCGTAATCGGATAATTTATTAATTATAATATTAGAATTAAAAGAAGCAACCGTTCCCATATCAATATTATCAATTAATGTTTTTCCTACACAAAAACCCAGTTCAACAAGCGCACTTCTAAAAGGTACGGATTTAGAATAAGAAACAAGAATAGAATTATTGTTCATTCTTTTTTTTACTTCGTTTAAAAAATCAATTGTCCATAAAACCGGATCAATTTTTGGCGAATATGCATCAAGAAATACAACATCATAAAGCTTATTTAAAGTCATAATAGATTTTCTTGCATCGTCCAAATAGAAGCTTAAATCTGAATTGTTATATTTATTAGGCTTTGAGTTATTAATCATGTTATTAGATATATAGTTATAATATATATTATGTAAAAAACGATTATTATGAACCGCCCCCTTACTTTTATATCCCTCGATATCAAATTGAGGGATTATTTTTAATCCTAAGGACGATAAAAATTTCTTATTATCCGAATCAATTAAAGTACTAAACAGATATTCTGTATTAATATCTTCACTACTGATATTACAAATTTTCTCTATAATAAAATTTTTTAATTCATCGTCATTAATATTATCCTCTAATAATGGAGAAAGATATATAAGGTTAATGTCTGATTCAAGTGCATCTATATTTATTTTTATTCTTTTATATTTATTTAATACTGCTTTTGTATTGTATCCGACTCCGTAACATATATCCAATACATTTATTTCATCATTCAAAATAATATTCTCAAGCGGTTTTATAAATTTTTCATTAGCTTCTTTTAATGCTCCCGTTTTCGAGTGCAATATATCACCTACTTTTTCATCATATAATCCTATTGAATTATCATTTGTTTTTATAAATTTATAAATTTTTTTACTCATAATGTTATAGCTATATATCTTATAGTATTATTAATTATAAAAATATTATTGTTATATTTCTAATAGATATTAAAAATTGTACAAAATAATTTTAAAAAATTTTGTGATAAAAATTTTAAATTATATTTTTTATTTTAATAATTTTTTTTAAAAAAAAGCAAATATACAAAAAAAGTTTAAAAAGGGGGATAAATATACTTTTTCATTTTAATAATATAATATCGGAGGCAGATATGAATTGTTCAGATATAAAGCTAATGTTGATAGAAGACCATAAGCTTATACGAGTTGGAATAAAAACATTATTTGATGAAACAGACGGGTATCAAGTCGTATGTGAGGCGGAATGCGGAAAAGAAGCATTAAACAAAATTGAAAATTCCGATATAGATGTTATTTTACTGGATTTGGGGTTGCCCGATATCTCAGGAACAAAGCTTATTAAGGAAATATTAGAAATTAATCCCAATATAAAAATTATAGTTTTATCATCAAGAAATAATGAAGAAGAAATTACAAAATGCTTTTCTCTTGGTATATATGCTTATGTAATTAAAGATATTAATACGGAAATGCTGCTATATATAGTTAAAAGTGTTAATGATGGAGCTATGTGGTTTGACCCAAAGATTGTTCAACACTTAAGAAACAGTAATGATTCAGTATTAGTTCAAAAGAAAACATCAAGAGCAAACTTCAGAAATACACATTCTAATCTTACTGAACGTGAATATGAAGTATTAAAACTTGTTGTGGAAGGAAAGTCAAATAATGATATAGCAAAACAGCTTTGTATAAGTGAACATACGGCAAAAGCACATGTTTGCAATATTATACAAAAACTCTTAGTAGATGACCGTACCCAAGCTGCCGTTAAAGCTATTAAAGAAGGTATTGTCTGATTGATTATTTATATAAAGTTACAAATTATTAAAATATTTTTTTAAAATAACAAAAAAAATAGTAATCTGACTTATAATAAATAAAAAATTCGGAGGTAAAATGCCTGAGCTAAAATATAATCAAAGAAAAATTGATATTTCTGAACTGCCAAAAGAAATACCTGATTTTTCTTCATCTTTTGAACCTAAAGATTCTGTTATAAAAAAATGGTTAATAAATTGGATATTATCTTCGATAAAGAAAAAAACTATTAATGAAAATGACCTTTTACCAAGTAAAGCAGATATATCAAATTATCTCGGAGTCAGTATTGGTACTGTTCAAAATGCAATAAGATTTGTTGAAGATGAAGGATATCTTATATCTAAACAAAAGCTTGGTACAAGTATCTGTTCACAAACAAATCCCATAAATAATTTAATAAAATCAACTACCAAAAGAGATAAAGCTGTTGCTGCAATAAAAAAAACAATTATTCAAAACAATTATAAAATAGGCAAAGCTATTCCATCCACAAGAAAAATGTCCGAATATATTGGCATTTCTCAAAATACAATAAGAATGGCTTATGAATTTTTATGTAAAGAACAAGTTCTTGAATCAAGACAAATAAGAGGTAATGATGCAAACTGGTTCCTTAAAAATATTCCTTCTATAAGTGAAGAAGAACATAAAATTTTCGATACTATGTCTGCTGATACACTTGTGTTTAAACTTACTTCCGATATGAAAAATTATCTTAAAGAAAATTTTAATATAGGCGACAAAATACCTTCTCATATTGATTTGGCTAAGTACTTTGGTGTAAGTATTAAAACAATTCATGATTCTGTTAAACAGTTAATAAAAGAGGGGATTATTATATCAAGGCGAGGCAGATACGGAAGTATTTTGGCACAAGACCCTATGAATCCAATATTTGAACCATTAAAAGAAAATTCAATTTTTTCTAAGGCAGAAGATGCCGCATTTTACAGTTATCAAAAAGTTGAATCAGCTTTAGTCGATTATATTAATACAAACTATAATGCCGGAGATAAACTGCCTTCTATGCTTGATCTTTCTAAAATGTTTGATGTAAGTACAAACACAATCAGAAAAGCTCTGATTTCACTTGAACAAGATGGTATCATTACCTTTTCTCGCGGAAGATTCGGTGGTACTTTCCTTATTGAAAAACCTGAATCTGTCAATAGACAGCAATACCAATGGTTATCTATTAATCCTGATTTTATATAATATATTCTAAAATTAAAAAAACAATTATTTTAATTATTTTTTACATAACTCAAATTATCATATTAATTGAATTGTAAAAAGAACAAACAAATAAGTCAATGAAAATAGTCAAAAAAAATGTTAAAATTATAATATAATCCGTCATCAGACATTTAATATACAATGTACTAGATAATAAAAGGAGGCTCCTATGTCAAACACCGCATCTCAGACCATTAAATCAAATAATCTCATTAATTCTAAATTTACTGATGAATTTGAAAAATATCTTAAAAAACAGTCCTTAAAAGCAACTTTTAACGGTTGTGATATTGAAACTTTCAGTTGGTATAAAAAAATGTTGGGCATAGGTTGTTAATTATTATAATAAGAAGATTTAAAAAGAACCCTCAATTTTGAGGGTTCTTTTTTGATTAAAATTATTAATAATGTTAATATAGTAATATGAAAAGAATAGCTTTTATAATAGTACTCTACATATTATTATTTATTAATTTACCTGTATCAGCCCAAACAGAAACATTAATTATTTTTGATGCATCAGTTAGTATGCTGGAACAATTTGACGGAATGCCTAAGTATATTAATGCAGTTAATCAGGCAAAGGAAGTATTGAAAACATTCCCAAACAGCGAAAAAATAGGACTTAGAACAATAGGTGTATCAGTTGATTCTGCATTGATAGCCTTAATACAAAATCCTTCAGAACTTTGTAAATCAACTCGTCTTGTTGTTCCTATTACACAAAACTCTATTAACAAAATTAGTTCAACATTGGATAATATTTTTCCGTTAGGTACAACACCATTGGAATATGCACTTAGACTTGCCGTAAACTATGACTTTGTCAGTGACAGAACAACAAAAAAACATATAATTCTTGTAACCGATGGTGCTGACAGCTGCAATGGCGACCCATGCAAATATATAAGAGAATTAATGAGTACAAGAAAAGATATAGTAATTGATATTATTGCTATCGGAGTTAATGCTGAAGATTTTAAACAGCTAAACTGTATATCCTCAATGACATCAGGCTCATTGGTTAATGTTCAAACTTCTTCCGAAATAAATTCTGCGTTTAAAACTTTCCTTAAACCATCTGCTACACCCATAAATGTAATTAAAAATAATTCTACAAAATATAAAAATTTCGCTTTTATGTTTTATGATTAATCAGTTAAATTTAAGGCTTTTTCTAAATGAAAAAATATAAAATATTAATATTATTCTTCTTTATAATTTTTCAAAGTATGTTAAATAAAACTTATACTTATGATACTTTTGATAACCGATACAGTTACGGTGACTTAAAAAACCAAAATGAAATAAATATAAATAATAACATTGATGAAGAAATTTTATTCATAATGGACTTTTCCGGCAGTATGAATAAAAAAATGGGATACACACCTAAAAGTTTTCTTGCCATAGACGCAATAAGAGATATATTAGATGAAGTCGGTACATCAACAAAAATAGGTCTAAGAATTTTTGGAATAACAGATAGACAAGTCGTAGAAAGATACGGAAATAAATTGGTTTTAAATAAAGAAGCGCTCTGTACAGCCTCAAATCTTGTTTTACCTATTGCGAGATACAATAATTCCAATATATCAAATAAGTTATCCAAATATCTGCCAAGAGGTGCAACCCCTATCGGGTATTCACTAAGACAGGCTGTTCAAAATGATTTTAGCCCGAATGCAAAGTTAAAGCATATTATTCTTGTTACCGACGGCAATGAAAATTGCGGTGATGACCCATGTTTATATATTAAAAACCTTATGCAGCTCAGAGATGATTATAAAGTAGACGTAATTGGTATAACTTTAGAGGAGAATGCATTTTCGCAGCTTAAATGTATTTCTAATGCAGGTAAAGGAAATTATTATTCGGTTAATTCACCTAATGATTTTAAAGCTAAATTTACACAAGCACTACATTCTTCTCAACCTGTGAAAAATGATATACAACCCGTTAAAATACCCAATATACCAGATACTTATGATACAAATAAATACAAAAATTATGTATTTGAATTTGAAAATTAGTCTACTTTCGGTTAATGACAATAAATTAAATTTTTGTTAGTATATTTACATACGGTTTACGAGATTATTATGAAGAAGTTTTTAATTATATTATTACTATTATGTAATGCATTGTCGGCTAAGGTATATGCAGGGTCTAACTTCACTTATTCAAGACCGGACAACTATGCTTTTGAGCCTGAAGGTGATGATTCAAAAGAAAAAATTCTTTTTATAGTTGATTTTTCAAACAGTATGAATGAACGTTTGGGTCATAGTACAAAACTTGATATTGCCCTGGAGACAATGAAAGAAACTCTGCAAATGATTCCTGCTAATACTCAAGTAGGATTAAGAGTATACGGACACAGAACAGGTTTCACTCCCAAACAGAGTTGTACCGCTTCCCAGCTCGTTTCCCCTATTCAAGCTAATAACTCTTTAAACATATATTCGAAGCTCAGTTCCATTAATGCTGTCGGTTGGACTCCTATTACATACTCGCTTAAACAAGCGGCATTCTTCGACTTTGGCGAAACAACCTCCAAAAAAAGAATAATATTACTTTCTGACGGCGGAGAAAATTGCGATGAAAGTCCTTGTGATTTCGTCATAGAACTTATGAAATATAGAGATGATATTAGAATTGATGTTATTGCATTATCTGTCGGCGATTTAGATGCTAATAATCAATTAAAATGTGTAGCACTCGTTACTTCCGGCAAATTTTATAATGCAAATACGGCATCTGAATTAAAAGACAGCTTACATGATTCACTTAACCTGCAAAAAAAGGTTCAGGGTACGATTATTAATAAATAATAATCACAATAAAAAACGGCTTATAGCCGCTTTTTTATTGGCAATTTATGTTTTATTGATACAATGGTGCTAATTTAGCTTCCTGTTGAGGTATAACACCTTCTTGAATAGGTAAGTATACTCTGTAATCAATAACAGGGAAGCAGTTATCAATAGCCTCTATTTTTTTCAGCTCAGCATCATTGATGTTTTTTGCCTCAATCATATCAGCAATTTTTTCAAATCTGTTAACATGTTCCATAAATCTTTCGGTAGCATAATCTTTAGCTTGCCAAGTTGTGATAAGGAATGGCCAATCAGAACTTTGAAGCAAAAGATTTTCTCTTGCCAATTGATTTAAAGCTCTATGCAACAGCTTATCATCAGGAATTTTTTCGTAATTAGAAACTATATCAACAATACGTTTTTCACAGCCGTGAATAATAGGCCACATCCATTCGGTCAAATGGTTCATCCAAACATAGAAGTGACCGCCTTGTCCCCAAGAACTTTCCGGTATTTGAATAGTATCAACAGGCGGATGCTTTTCCAAATATTCACCTGCCGTACATCTTTCAATTTCGGGCAGGAAGTTATTTAATTTTCTAACAACCTGTTTAATAAATTCGATACCTTCAAACCACCAGTGTCCGTATAGTTCAGTATCAAAAGATACCATCAACAAACCTTCTTTACCGCTTGATTTTTTATAATCATTTAATAAATGATACAGTAATGTAGTATAGTGATCTGAGTTCGAATTAACCTGATTCATAGCTAAAACAGGATCATACAACATTTTATCGCCTAAATCAGTTTTAGGAGAAGTAATTCTCCAATAATTCATACCTGATTTATCATCTTTTTTATGGAATTCTCTGTAACAACCGTCACCCGGATATCCGTCAGCAGCTGACCAAACCTGGAACCCTGCTCTGTCATTTCTTCCCATAACCGCAACTTGTGCATCAGGTAACCAATATGCCGAGTATGTATCATATCCGGTTGCTTCTCTTTTTGGCAGCGGAATATATTCAATATTACCGTATATTCCGACAACTCTTCTTTCTCCGACGGAGTTACCGCCTTCTATAACGTGTGACTCAGTAAAGAAATATTCAATATCATTATTCTGAAGAGTTACTTCAATAGCAGGACGCCATTTCTTTTGTCCGTCTTTTCCGATAAATTCATAACCTTGTCTGTATGCACACTCCGGCAGCCAGCAGCCTTTTGCTTTTTTACCAAACAATCGTTTAGTAGTATCTTGACCGACTTTAAACTGCGCATTCAAATTTGAATCATCAGATAACAACGGAGAAAATCCATGTGTCGCACCTGATGTTGTTATTTCAATACAACCTAAGTCTTGGTATTTCTTGAATGCCGATATTAAGTCTTTATTGTACTTATTAACAAAAGAATCTTTTATATGGTTAAACCAATCATAATAATATTTTGCTAAATATTTTAAATGTTGTGAATGTTCAACTTTAGGATCAGGATATCTTTCCAAGTCTTCTGATACGGATTTAATTCTTGAATCCAAATATTGAACAAAACCGTTTTGTAAATGTTCATCATTTAATTGTTCGGCAAGTATAGGAGTAATCCCAACAGTTAATTTTGCTTTTATTCCTTCTTCTTCGTACAATTCAGAAATCGCATTTAACAATGGAACATATGTTTCTGACATACATTCATATAAATTTTCTTCTCCGAACGGCCACATCCCTGCCATTCTGTAATATGGAAGATGTGAGTGTAACATAAATACAAATGAACCTATTGTCATAATACCTCCGATTTTTTTATTTATTCTTATTAGTTATAGCATAAATTTGAAAAATGTATAACCCTAAAGTATTAATTCGAAAGTATTGTTTACAAAAATTATAAAAACATCAATTTAAAATTTTTAGTCGTTTTACCTAAAATATGAAAATACAAAATTTAAATTTTAATATAAATAAGGCTCCTGTTATGCGCGGGTTTATAAGACCCAAGCATAGCTATAACGATAGCTTTGTAAAACAAGCTTTTTTCAATAATTATGAACCAAATGACAATTCTTATAATTCATTTATAAAATGGGCTAAAAAAACAAATTTTACAGATGAAATCTTAAACATTATTTATAATAACGATAATAAAATAGGTTCAGGATTCGAAGGCAGTGTATATGAAATCCCCGGGAATAAACAGTGGGTTTTAAAAGTTTATGATAATTGCCAATACACAAAAAGATTAAGTGACAATGCCCAAATTACACAAATACAAGACAGTGTACCAAATTTAAATATAGGACAAAGTATTGCAAAAATTATAGTTCCCGAAAATTGTGAATATTCGAAAATAATCTATGTGTTGAAAAAACAAAAAGGCAAAACATACGGAATTCCACATACCAATTACAGAAGAATATCCGAAGAGACCATAAAAAAGTACATAGCTTTTTTAAGCGAGCTTTCAGATTATCCAATTGAATCTTTTAAAAGATTAATACAAGAAGTTTCTTATTCAAATTCAAGAGGGTACAGATTTGATTGCCTTAACCCAAATAACATAATGCTTGATAGAAATGAAAGAAAAATAAATTTAGTTGACGTAAAATGTTATAATTCAGAACCGGAAACAAAACAATTCGGCGATATTTTATACGGCATTTTGGATGGAAGTAATATTCTTAATATAGAAAAAAGCAGAGCAGATGAAACTTTAAAACAAGAAGTTCAAAAATATATAGATATTATTATAAACAAATTTCTAACGGCAATGAGGGAATGCGGAGAAAAATTTGAAGAAACTAATCTATTGAGAGTATTATTTTTAACAAATTGTTTCGATAATTTTATAGATAAAGACAGTAACAGAAGAAAAATTGATTTATTAAATAAATTAATCTAAACACTGGATATGTATAAATAATTGTGTAATAATAAAAATGTACATTGACAACTGAATATGGGGACGTTTTGGATTTGACGGGTGGATTGGTGTAACTAAGCTGCGAGTCCGAGCGCTGTTCTCGGTTAACAACGAGCAAACTAAAATAAACGCTACAAACAACGTAGTAAAAGCTGATTTTTCAAGAGCTGCTGCTCTTGCTGCGTAAGCGCAGTTCAGCCGTTATGTTAGACCAGCTTGCCGTTTAACATAGCGCCAATATGCAAGCTGCAATTCCGTTATGGAAGTAGCGGAACCAAGTTTTACTTCCAAACTGCGTACCAGTTAAAACTGCTATGGTAATCTTATAGGATAGGTTCGTGCCGTAATTTTACCTAAATTAACAGGCCTACGCTCGTAGACGTTTCTTTATATCCCATTCCGGACGAGAGTTCGAATCTCTCCGTCTCCAGATTCTATTTAACAATTTATTCAAACAAATTGGTAATATATGAAAAATATCGCATTAATTTTAGCTTCAGGAACAGGCTCAAGGTTTGGGCAAGATATTCCAAAACAATTTTATAAAATTTCCGGCAAAACTATATTGCAGCTTTCTATTGAAGCTTTTGATAATAATAAGTTTATTGATGAAATTATTATTGTTTCTAATCCGGATTTTATGGATTTATCTGAAAAAATTGTAAATGCAATATCTTCAAAAAAAATAAGCAAAATTATTTCAGGCGGAAAAACAAGGCAAGAAAGTTCATATCTTGGAGTATCAGCAATAAATGATACTAATATAAATGTGCTTATCCATGATGCAGTAAGACCTTTTGTATCGGATAAAATTATTACGGATTGTATTTTGGCATTAGATAAATACAAAGCAGTAAATACAGCTATATTTTCATCGGATACTATAATAAAAGTGGACGAAAATAATATTATTAAAGCCGTTCCTGATAGAAATACTATAAGAAGATGCCAAACTCCTCAAGGATTTGATATAAATATTATAAAAAAAGCGCACGAGTATGCAATAAAAGATAATTATACAGCTGCAACAGATGACTGCACTTTAGTTTTAAAGTATAATCTTGCTGATATATTTGTAATAGAGGGTTCAGAAAAAAATATTAAAATAACTTATCCTCAGGATATAAGTAAATAATATTAGTTTTTAATCACCAAATACTATAAACGGCATATCTTTTTTAATGGCATATTCTTTTAAAAAGCCTTCTTGTTTATCGACAAACTCTATTACATCTCCGACTATATCATCGGGGCTATACGCAAATACTCCCATGACCTCGGGATTTGTTATATACATTTCGTTATACGCTCGGTTTCCTTTTCGAGTATTTGAATTTATCGCAGAAAATGCCTGTATGATTTTGTTCCTTACTTCCTCAGGTTCTATCGACGT
>CANQLG010000009.1 GCA_947624645.1 Candidatus Gastranaerophilales bacterium | reverse complement strand
GTGTTTACTTATTTTATTTACCGTATCAAGGCAATTTTCGGGTTCTGTAACAATAACATTCGGGTAGTAGTTTTTTACAAAATTTCTTCTCGTTTCATCTTTTTCGCAAACAATAATTTTTTGGGGATTTTTTAACATTGCACACAACAAAGTGCAAATTCCCGTGGGACCTGCGCCGATAATTAAGACCGTATCAGTTTCTTTGATTTCGGAAATTTTGACGGCCCAAAAACCTGTTGCTAAAATATCGCCTACAAAAAGAGCCTGTTCATCAGAAACGGTATCGGGAATTTTATTTAAGCCTTGGTCAGCATAAGGAACTCTGACGTATTCGGTTTGACCTCCATCTATACGGCAGCCTAGAGCCCAGCCTCCGGTTTTATCAGTGCAGTTATTTACAAAACCGTTCCTGCAGAAAAAACATTCACCGCAGAATGTTTCTACATTAACGGTTACTCTGTCGCCCTTTTTTACATTTTTTACTTCCGCTCCTGTTTCTTCAACCACGCCAACCATTTCATGCCCGACTGTTATCCCTAACACTGCTTTTGGAACAGCACCGTGCTTTATATGCAGGTCGCTTGTACAGATACTGCTCATTGTAATTTTAACGATTGCATCTTTTTTGTTAAGAAGTTTGGGTTTAGGTTTTTCTATCAGCTTAAAAACGCCGCGTTCTTTATATGTTAAGGCTAACAAGATTCTCTCCTTTTTTTATATTATAGCACACTGCTTAGGTCTATCTATAAGTATAGATATAGCATAAAATTTAAAATGTCATAAATAATTATACATTTTTATTCTTTTATATTACCTTGTTCGTCAATACAATTATTTTAATAAAAAAGTAATATGAAAAAGGTTAATAAAAGGAGAAAATTATGAAAAGATTTGTTGTAAAATTTGGCGGAATATTTGTTGATATTATGGCAGTTCTTACTTTAATAGGATTAATTATTTCTACCGTTATGATGGTTAGTTCGCAGGGACTTTGGGCAGGATTAAGCGTTTTATGGGCAGGATTGGTAAGTTTTATTTTTGTTTTCTTTTTAATTTATCTTGTAATGTCTATTAATGACAAGTTATCAGATATTGAGATTGAAAATCATAACAGATAATATGAATTTATTATATTGGTAATTCTTTTATCTTCATAGCGGGGACTCCATAGCAAAGCGAATTATCGGGGATATCTTTTGTAACAACTGAGCCGGCTCCGATTACAACATTATTGCCTATTGTTACCCCGCCCAAAACAACAACATTACCGCCAATCCATACATTGTTACCGACTTTTATCGGTTTTGCATATTCCAATCCCTTGTTTCTGGTTTTATAATCAAGGGGATGTCCTGCTGCGTAAAATCCGCAATTAGGAGCTATAAAAACATTATCTCCAAATGTTACTTTTGCACAATCTAAAATTATTAAATTATGGTTTGAATAAAAATTCTCACCAATTTCAATATTGTATCCGTAATCACATATAAATGGCTGCTCAATTAAAAACTTTTTCTTTGTTTTACCCAGAATTTTCTTTATTAATTTTTTTCTTTCATCTGTTTTTTCGGGAGAAATATTATTGTATTGAAAACATAGTGTTTTGCATTTTGTTCTTTCTTCTATTAATAACTTGTCATAGTTTGCGTCATATAATTCACCGTTAAGCATTTTTTCTTTTTCTGACATAAAAAACTCCCGTATCATAAAAATTCTTTTAGCACATAAAAATTAATTTAACTTAAATAAACGGAAATTACAAATATATGATAAAAAAATGTATCATAATAAGAGGTTTATAAAGGCATATGGGATTTTTTTTATAAAGACTGATATAATTAATTTATGAGAAATTGTAAGAGTTTTTCGCCATCAATAAATAATAAATCAAAAATTCTTATTTTAGGTTCAATGCCCGGAATTAAGTCTTTAGAAAAACAACAATATTATGCCCATCCAAATAACAGGTTTTGGAGAGTAATGGCATATATATGCGAAAATCCGGCTTTGCCCGAGGTTGAATATAAACAAAAACTTGAAATACTTTTAAAAAATAATATTGCTTTATGGGACACAATAAAATCATGCAAACGAGACGGCAGTCTTGATTCTGATATTCAGAATGAAATTCCGAATGATATAAGAAAACTTTTAAAAGAATATCCTAATATTACTGCAATATATTTAAACGGGAATAAATCATATAACACATTCAAAAAATATAATCCTGATTTACCTGAAAAATATAAATGTTTCAAAATGCCATCAACAAGTCCCGCAAATGCAAGATATAATTTAGAAAAACTTATTACAAAATGGCAAATTATAAAAACGGTTAATTTATAGTTGACGTTTATTAAAGCAATATTTATACTAAACATAACAAAAAATTAATAAATAAAGGTAGGGTAAATGCAAGAAATTAAATGTCCAAAATGCGGAGAAGTTTTTCAGGTTGATGAATCGGGATATGCTGCAATAGTACAACAAGTCAGGGATAAAGAGTTTTCTAAAGAAATTCAAAATCGTGAAAATCAGTTTGAAACAGAAAAAGAAAATGCCCTCAGGCTTGTTAAGCTTGAGGCTGAAAAATTATTGACGGAAAGATTAAATCAAAAAGAAGCGGAAATTAAAGAGTTAAAATATAAAATTACGCAGGAGCAGTTATCCAAAGAAAATGCAATTCAAGAAACAGAAGCACTCAAAGACAAACAAATTTCCGAACTGAAAAATAAATTGGATAATTATAATAAAGACAAAGAACTGGAAATATCAAAACTTATTAATGAAAAAGATAAAGAGCTTTCGTTAAAAGATAATAATATTAATGAACTTAAGCATCAACAGGAATTTTCAAAACAAGAGTATCTTTTAAAAGAACAAACTCTAAAAGATAATTATGAAGAAAAACTCAGATTTAAAGATGAAGAAATAGCCAGATATAAAGATTTTAAATCAAAACTTTCAACAAAAATGATAGGAGAAAGTCTGGAACAACATTGTGAAATATCTTTTAATCAACTGCGTGCAACAGGTTTTAAAGATGCATATTTTGAGAAAGATAATGATGCAAGGACAGGCAGTAAGGGCGATTATATATTTAGGGATTATGATTCCGAGGGCGGCGAATTTATTTCAATAATGTTTGAAATGAAAAATGAGGCTGATACAACTTCCACAAAGAAAAAAAATTCGGATTTTTTAAAAGAACTGGATAAGGACCGCCGTGAAAAGAAATGCGAATATGCGGTATTGGTATCTTTACTTGAACCTGATAATGAGCTTTATAATAACGGAATTGTTGATGTCTCGCACTGTTATGAAAAAATGTATGTAATACGTCCTCAGTTTTTTATACCTATTATTACGTTATTAAGGAATGCTGCATTAAATTCAATTGATTATAAACGAGAACTTGCGGTTATAAAGGCTCAAAATATTGATGTTGCAAATTTTGAGGCGGAAATGAATGACTTTAAAGAAAAATTCTCTAAGAATTACAGATTGGCAAGTGAAAGATTTCATAAAGCTATTGAAGAAATTGATAAAACTATTGACCATTTACAAAAGACAAAGGAAGCTTTGCTTGCTTCCGATAATAACTTAAGATTGGCAAATAATAAAGCGGAAGATTTAAGCATAAAAAAACTGACAAAAAATAATCCTACAATGCAAGCTAAATTTGCAGAACTTAGAAATATAGAAAACTGAATATTTCGTTATACATCAATAATTTTGCAAACTAACTTTCTTTGGTATGAAATTTATTAGCTTGCGGATACTGTTAATTTATAGCGCAGGTAACTATGATTTTGAACCTGTTACGCTAATCGGCATTCCTTTGCTGTTGTAATTAAATAATTTTGTTGAATAGCTTGATAATCCGTAGTGAGGTAATTGGTGAGATTGTCCTATTTTGTCATATTTTTCGGATTCTTCTTTATATATAGCAAGCTTACCGTTTCTGATTATACATTTAACATTCCGTATTGATTTTGAAAGCGGACTTGAACCGAATCGTTGATTTTCATCATATCTGGATTTTATGTTTTGATCCAAATAAAAGATTTCATCAGGACTGAATATATATTGATTAATTTCTTGATTTGTTACTCTAACTCTACCATCTTTATCATAGTATGGTGTTGTTGTTTTCTGAACATATTCTTTAGTAGAACCGTCTTTATTAAAAATTCTTCTTTTTTCAGCTCGAACCGTAGTTAAAACATTATCAGCCTTACCGAAATCGTCACAACCTGCGCAGTACATTAAGGGTTTACCATCAACAACATATAAAGATTCTTTTGTATCATAAGAACATATATAAATTTTTGACGGGGTTGAATGGTCTTCTTCTTTTACATGTATATGTTTTTTTACTCTTGAAGAATTGGGGTCTTTTTCAGCTATTACATAGTCATATTTTTCAGAATTACTTTTTTCAATTGATATATGATGAGAATTTCCGCTTCCTTTGTGAGCTATTTTCATTACCTTTTGTGCTTCTTCTAATAATTGAGCTGCAGCTTTTGTATCTTCTTCACCTTTTAATACAGCATCGGTTTCTTTGGATTTTTTGAGCGAATAAGTTAATGATTTTGCTAAAGCCATACGATATAAACCGTTGTCTGAATCTTTTGCTTTTTGTTTGGATGAAAATGATACCGTATCATTTTGAGGAATTGAAGTTTTTCTATAATTATTATTTTGCTTAACAGAAGCGAAATTTGTATTCATAATACTATTGATTTTCATGTTTACCACCTTTATTTTTCTATGGTTCTAATAAAACGTGTAAATATATTTTTTGCTACTCATTGATTTTATCAATTAAATTTTTAATATCTGAATTTAGTTTTGTATCAATCATCATATCGGTTTTAACTTTTTGATGAGAGTACATAATTGTAGTATGTTTCCTGTTAAAACAATCTGCTATATAGGGAAAACTTTCTCCCGTGAGTTCTTTTGCCAAATATATTGCCGTTTGCCTTGCATAAGCTGTTTTGGCACTTCGATTTGTACTTTTTATATCATCAACGGAAACATTATAATATCCTGCAACAATGTCGATTATACCGTCAACGGAAATATTTTTGTGTTTTTCACTGTATCTTATGATTTTTTTTACATTATCGATAGTAATAGGGATTTCATTTATAGATGTATATGCACTGATAGTGTTGAAAGCACCCTCCAATTCACGAACGTTTTTATTGTATACGGAAGCTAAAAACTCAATAACGCAAGATGGCATTTGAATATTATTATCTTCAGCCAGTTTAGTTAAAATAGCCATTCTTGTTTCGATATCAGGTACTTGGATATCTGCTAATAATCCCATTTGAAATCTTGTTTTTAATCGGTCGGGGGTATTTTCAAATTTTTCGGGTGAACGATCGGATGTAAATACTATTTGTTTGCCTGAATTATGAAGTGCTTCAAAAGTGTTAAACATTTCTTCTTCAGTTCTGGCTTTACCTTCAATCAACTGAACATCATCTATTAACAGTACATCAACATTTCTGTATTTATTTCTAAACTCATTCATTTTCTTATTTTTGTCACCGGCTTTATCCATTCCTTTAGCAAGTGAATTAACCAAATCATTAATAAATTCTTCAGCTTTAATGTATTTAACTTTTAATTTAGGTTTATGAAATAAAATATCATGCCCGATAGCTTGAAGCAGATGAGTTTTACCCAATCCCGAGCCTCCGTATATAAATAACGGATTATATTGTTTACCGGGGTCTTTAGCAACGGCAACTGCAACGGCATGTGCAAATTTATTATTTGCTCCGACCACAAAATTGTCAAACTTGTACTTTAAGTTTAATTTGCAATCCGATTGCATTTGTTTTAAACCGTCATATTTTGAAGCTGTTATTCTGTTCTCAAGATTTTTTATGAACTCTTTTTGTTCTTCTTTTTTAGCTTTTTGTTTTTCTTTTTCAAGCTGTTTATGAAGATTTTCATCATATAATATTTTAAAATTTACTTCTTTATTACAAACTTGAGAAAGTGCTTTTGAAATATCTTTATGATTTTTTTGCAGAATTTGTACGGCAAGACTTTGTCCGGTTAAAGTACAAAAGCAGTTATCGTCAAACGAATGAGGAACTAAAGGCAATACCCACGTTTCATAAGTAGTATGAAGCATGGTGTCCTTTAATATTGCAAGAGTATCTTGCCAAATTTGTCTGATTAATTCGTCTTCCATTGCCTTAAATTATTTATTATCAGTTAACTTTAGTAGTAAGTCTTAAATGAAGTTCTCTAAGTTGTTCTTCGGTAGCTCTCGCCGGCGCATCCGTCATAAGACATTTAGCAGCCGAGTTTTTAGGGAATGCAATAACGTCTCTGATAGAGTTAGTTTTTGCCAATAGAGCTACAACTCTGTCTAACCCGAGAGCCAGACCGGCATGAGGCGGTGTACCGTATTTAAATGCGTTTATCATAAATCCGAATTTTTCATTTGTTTCTTCATCGGATAATCCTAATGCTTTAAATACTCTCTGTTGTATTTCAGAAGTATGGATTCTTACGGAACCCCCTCCAAGCTCGTTTCCGTTATATACAATATCGTAAGCAATAGATCTGCAATTAGCCGGGTCTGATTCCATTTTATCTATGTCTTCTAAATTTGGCATTGTAAACGGATGATGAACGGATACATATCTTTGGTCTTCTTCCGAGTATTCAAACATAGGGAAATCAACTACCCATAAAAGCGCATGTGCGTCTTTATCTATTAATCCGAGTCTTTCTCCAAAATATAGTCTGAATCTGCCCATAACATCATAGGTTACTTTAGGTTTATCAGCGACAAAGAATACAACATCACCGGCTTGAGCGTTAGCTCTTTCTTTAATTTGCTGTGCTTGTTCTTCCGTTAAAAATTTAAGTACGGGAGATTTTGCGGTTCCGTCTTCTAAATACATTATGTTTGCTAATGCTTTAGCTCCGTATGATATTGCAAGTTTAGTTAAATCATCTATTTCTTTTCTTGAATAATTTGCGATTCCGGGAATTTTTATTGCTCTAACTATACCGCCTTGTTTTAGCGTATCTTTTATTATTTCAAAATTTGATTCCATTAAAATATCGCCGATATCAAACAATTCTAAACCGAATCTTAAATCGGGTCTATCTGAACCGTATTTATCCATGGCTTCTTTATAAGTCATAACTGGGATTTTTTCGGGTATTTCGTAATCAACGAGTCTGAAAACTTGACGTAAAAGCCCCTCAACCATCTTCATAATATCTTCCTGTTGAACAAAAGACATCTCAATATCTACCTGAGTAAATTCGGGCTGTCTGTCAGCTCTTAAATCTTCATCACGGAAGCATTTTGCTATCTGATAGTATCTTTCTATCCCGCCAACCATTAATAATTGTTTAAAAATTTGAGGCGACTGGGGAAGTGCATAAAATTTCCCCGGCTGAACTCTGCTGGGTACTAAATAATCTCTTGCCCCCTCAGGTGTTGTCTTTATTAATATAGGAGTTTCTACCTCCATAAAATTATTTTCATCCAAATAATTGCGAATGGTTTTAACTATTTTATGTCTTAATTTTAAACAATTTAAAACCTTTTCTTGTCTTATATCAAGATAACGGTATTTTAATCTTAAATCTTCATTAACATTTTCATCATTCAACGGGAACGGTAAAACTTGTGCTGTTGAAAGTATTTCTATTGATTTAGGATATACTTCTATTTCACCTGTCGGGAGATTTTCATTATATGTTTCAGGCGGTCTTACGGATACCGTACCTGTTGCTTTTATAACATATTCGTCTTTTAATTTTTGGAATATATCATAAACTTCAGGGTTTTTCTTTGGATCTGAAACAAGCTGAAAAACACCCGTTTTATCTCTTACTTCAACAAAAATAATTCCGCCTAAATCTCTGACTGCATTAACCCAGCCTGCTATTGTAACTTCTTTATCAGTTTCATTTCTTGTAATTTCACCGCATCCATGCGTTTTCATTGATGTTGTTGTCAGCATATTATATTATTTCCTATCATCTCTCAATTATTATTTAAATTTAACTCAAAAATACATGATTTTCAAAATAAATTATATTTTTTTCTTTTTAACCCTTACGCCCTCAACCTCATAAACATTTTCAATAGCTATAAAAGCTTTTGGGTCAATATTTTTGGTAATTTCTTTAAGCTTCGGTATTTGAAGTCTTGAAAGTACACAGTAAACTATTCTTTTATTTAAACCTGAATATCCGCCTTGAGCGTCAATATATGTAACACTTACGTCCATTTTATCCATAATGTCTTTGCCGATTTCTTGTGAATAATCGGTAATAACAAAAACAGATTTAGACTCATTTAACCCTTCAATAACCACATCCATTGTTTTATAAGCGATAAAGTATGTAATTATTGAATATAAAGCTTGCTGCCAGCCAAAAATAAATCCTGCAACAGTAAAAATAAATACGTTAATAAACATTATTATTTCACCGACGGAAAAGCTGATTTTTTTTGTAACATAGATGGACAAAATCTCCGTTCCGTCAACGGAAGCCCCGTTTCTTATAATAAGACCTACACCAACTCCTAAAATTAATCCGCCGAATACCGCCGCTAAAAATAATTCTAAATTCTCAATTATACAGTGACCATGGAACATTTGTGAAAACAATGTTACACCGCATGCAAATATTAATATTGAATAAAAAGTAGCTAAAACAAATCTTAATCCAAGCTTTTGTATAGCCAAAATAACAAACGGCAGATTAATTCCAAAGATAAATATACCCAATTGCAAATTGGTTATTCTGTTTAAAATCATGGAAATACCCGTAACACCGCCGTCGATAAGTCCCGATGGCACCAAAAAAGCTTCAATCGCAAATGCGTATATTAATGCCCCTATTGTTAAAAAGAAATAATCTTTTAAATATGCTCTCATTTCTACCTCTTGCCAAAATTATACAATAAAATTGATAATTTTTTCAGATTTTATTATTATTTATTTATGAACAGTTCAAAGAAAAAAGTAAATATCATTCCATTAGGGCAAAATTGTATGCCCCGAACAATTCTTACAAGATGGAAATTAAAACCTAAAAAGATTTTCGGCGAACTCTCTTATCCTTTCGACTTGGCTGTTTTTGGCATTCCTGAAATAACCAAAATTCTGCAAACGGATTTTAATGAATTTTTTAATAATCTTGAATTTAACGGACAATATTGGATTAAGGCTCCAAACTGTATTTATTTTTCTCATGATAAAGACTGCGGAAAAGACGATAAATTCAAAATTATAGAAAAATATTCCAAAAGAATAGAAAATTTTAAGAAAGTAATTATAAATCCTGAACCCGTAATATTTTTTCAAATTTTGGGCGATAGCGAAGATGTTATCAAACAATACAATGAACTAAAACGTATAAGAAATTCAAACCCGTTTAAATTTATTGTAATTGATACCGAAAATATAATGGAAAAAGAATTTGAGCTTGAAGATGTTATTTTAAAAAAGATTCCTTACCCGATTAAAGACTATAAGTTGAATTGGTGGAAAAAGGAATATTATAATTCCAAGCAAGGTAAAGCATTTGAAAAACAAATAGCTGAAATATGCAAGGATTCTATCCTGCGTTTTTAAAATCACTGCCGCCGACAATTCTTAATCTGCGTTCACTGCCCTCACCAACGCTTTCACTTGATAAATTATGCTGTTCGACAAGTTCATGCTGCAATTTCCTTATTTGCTGATTTTGAGGTTGAAGCTCAATATTATCGGCACCTTCAAGAATTTTTTGTATTGCGGCTTTTGCTTCATCTAAAGCTCTTTCGGCATCATCATAATATCCTTGAAGTGTTTCACTGTCCGTAATATGCAAAGCTTCTTTCACAACTTTTTGTACCTGTGACATGGAATTTGAACGAACATAGTATATAGGCAGTTTATAGTCGTTTGCAATGCTTAAAATTTTTGTACCGCCTTTGGCAAAAGCTTTATGAACTATAACGATATCCGCATCTTCAATATTTCTTGTTATTTCAGCCTGCAAATTTAACCGTTCAAGAACTTTATCCAAAACGGTTCTTGAAACCGCATAAATATAAATCTTTTTAAAATCTTTAACCTGTTTAACGTATTCCTGCCTTGAAAAACTGAACTTTAATTTTTGGCTTGCAAGATTTTCTTCTTCTTCTTTAATCTTTTCTTCGGCAATGTTTTTCTCTTCTTTAGGTTTATTATCGTATACTTGGTCAACTTTTCTTATTTCAGGACGTATTGGCCAGCCTCTAAGAATATAGTCAACGGCTTCTGCCGTATTTTTATAAACAGCAAGAGTATTTCTGTCTATAATTTCAATAACAATATCAAAAGTAGGCTGTTTTTCCCGTTCAAGCACGGTTTTTTGCGAGCCTCTGCGTTTTGCTTCATCGTCCCCTAAAGTAACCGAGCTTACACCTCCGACTAAGTCAGATAATGTCGGGTTTTTAATTAAGTTATCTAATGTATTACCGTGAGCGGTAGCAATAAGCATAACACCACGCTCAGCTATTGTTCTTGCGGCTTGAGCTTCTTCTTCGGTACCGATTTCATCAACAACAATAACTTCGGGAGTATGGTTTTCAACCGCTTCAATCATGATATCTTTTTGATAAATGGGCTGTGTAACCTGCATTCTTCTGGCACGGCCTATTGCAGGGTGAGGAGTATCTCCGTCGCCTGCGATTTCGTTTGATGTATCAACTACAACTACTCTTTTGCCGAGTTCATCAGCCACTAACCTTGATATTTCTCTCAATTTAGTAGTTTTGCCGACCCCGGGACGTCCCAAAAACAGTATACTTTTATTTTGTAATACGAAATCTTTTATGCAAGCAATAGTTCCTGTAACAACACGCCCTATACGGCATGTTAATCCGACAACTTTGCCTTGTCTGTTTCTTATTGCACTAATTCTGTGCAGAGTGCCTGCTATACCCGAACGGTTATCACTTGTAAACGGCTGTATTCTTGATGTGATATATTCAATTTCCTCTTCGGTTATAATATCACTGCCGATAAAATCTGTCCTTTTATCCGAATAACGTATTTCTCCAACCCTGCCTAAATCAAGCACCAATTCAATGGCATCATCTAAATTGTACGGCTTTAGTGCTTCTACAATTTTGGGCGGTAAAATTTCAATTAACCTTTTTAGGTCATTATGAAATTGTATCTTGTCCATATATCCCTTTCGCTGATGTACGCGCTCAGGTGATTTTTGCTTGTACCAATTATAGGACCCTTTTTTCTCCTGCCCTATAATTGGGGCTGTCTACAATTATATTATACCACTTTTTACAAACTTTTCCACATTATATTACTATATTTGTAGCAATATAAATAGTTTTATTAAAATATTAAAATTATGTTTATTTAAAAGGAGAATGGATGTTTAAAATTTTGAAAAATAATAAATTATACGGTTGTTTAATCTTTTTATTATTTGTAAGTTTTGTTTTTATAATTGCTTTTATGCAGAAATATAATACATTATGGGATGATGATTATTTTTTTGCTGCTTATAGATTAAATGAAAATATGTTTAGTGCATTGGATTTTGATTCATCTCACGGAGGGGGGTATTTGGGGCTTTTTATTTTAAGATTATTCTCTTTTACCATTCCGGTTGCTCTTAATATACATCCCGAAGATATTTTGAAATTTCCTTTAGGTTTTATTAATGGTATTTTTGGCTTTTTTACAATTTTGATAATTGCAAAATTTACAAATTTTTATAAAAAATCAAAAATGTTAAAAATCAGTACAATAATTTTTTGTATTTGTTATTTTTTATATGCTTGTATTGTTGTAGAGCCTTTACTTTTAAAAATTAATTATATGTATTACAGATACTTTTTATCAATGTTATTTATAGGATTTTATTTATGTTTTATCTTCAAACATATGATTTATAAAAGCAGTATTAACTATAAACAGTTAATCTTTGCTTGTATATGTGCTTATGGTGCAGGAGCAAGTGTTGAATGTAATTTTATTTGTATTTCTTGTTTAATTGGCTTTATAATTATATATAATATAGTATTTTTTATACTTGAAAAGTTAAATAATAATAAATTTTTCTTAAAAAATATTTTTAACTTGGATTTAAACTTTTTTATTCCAAGTGGTTTCTTTTTTACTGCAATGATTTTATTTATTAATTCTGACAGTTTTAAAGGCGTAGCAGATGATAGAGGTTTAGGCAATTATGATATATATAATGTAACTTCTTTTTTAAAAGAATTTACTATTGATTTTTGGAATTTATATATTAAAGATAATTTGATTTTACATTTAGTATTAATATTATTTATTTTAATCGGGCTGATTGTTGCAATTAAATGTAAAGAAGTAAAAAAAATAATTATTCCGTTAATTTTATATCTTTCAATTTTAATTTCCATGTATTCATTAATTTTTTTAGGTAAGACATGTGAGAGTGGTGGCAATATAGACTTTTGGCTATTTCATAATAAGTTAAAGTTTCTTTACAGAATGTTAATTCTTTTTCCGTTCTTAATGATTGTTAGTTATATTACAAATAAAATATATATGTTCTGTTATAGAACAAAATTTAAAAAATATGTACTTCCAAGTATTTCTTTAATATTTATTATTTCTTTATATTTAATGTTTTTCAATATTGATGAAATTAATGCATATTTAGATAACTTTAAATTTTTAAGTTATAGATCTAAAGAATACAAAAAATCATTTTATATAGGTGAAAAGTTGTTAAGATTTTATTATATACAAAATAAACGTCCCCAAATTCCTAAATATCTTGTTAAAGATAATTTTGTGGCAAAATGGGTAGAAAATATTGAAGATCAGGAAGATACATACTATATAGACAGTGATCTGCCTGAACATTATGATACAATCTTTAAAGAGGATATTGCAAAAAAAACAGGTTTTAATATATCTGATAATGCTATTAAGCAATTTTATACAGATGGTGGAATGTTTTATGAATTTGAATTAAAAAATCCTGTATTTACGCGATTGTATGATAAAGATTTTATTTTAAATAAAAAATTCTCAGTTGAAGATGTAAATAATGAAATTATTAATAGTTATAACTTATTTTAGTAAAAGACGGAGTTAAGTACTCCGTCTTTTAGTTTATTATATTTGAGCCCAACTCTAGAACCGTTCTAAAGTTTGCGTCTTGGATTTTGCTTTCTCTCGGGGCTGTCACTCCTTCGCTTTTCTGTCGTCGTTTCGCCCCTCACTTATTCGAGTTTTGCTTCGCTACACTCTACGCAAAATCCGCTACGCGTTCGCGCCGGCTTTAGAAATAATTTCTTCCTGTACGTTCGTTGGCACTTGTTCGTATTTCAAGAATTCCATTGAGAATGTGCCGCGTCCTTGAGTATTAGAACGTAAGTCCGTAGCATAACCGAACATGTTACCTAAAGGAACGGTACATCTGATAATTACGTTACCGGTATTACCTAGAGGCTCTTGACCCTCAACACGTCCTCTTCTTCTTGAAATATCACCGATAATAGTACCTGTATATTCATCAGGAATTTCAATTTCAACTTTCATCATAGGTTCTAAGATACAAGGTCTTGCTTTTTTGCAACCGTCTTTAATAGCCATGGAACCTGCGATTTTGAATGCCATTTCAGATGAATCAACTTCGTGGTAAGAACCGTCATAAAGTTCAACTTTAACGTCTATCATAGGATATCCTGCCAGTATGCCGCCTTCAAGAGCTTCTTCCATACCTTTTCTTGCAGGTTCAATATATTCTTTCGGAATAGCACCGCCGACGATTTTATTTTCAAATACGAATCCTTCGTTTTCGCCAGCAGGAGAAATTCTGATTTTAACATGTCCGTATTGACCTTTACCGCCTGACTGACGAATAAATTTAGAGTCTTGATCGGCATTTCCTAAAATAGTTTCACGGTATGCAACCTGAGGTTTACCAACATTAGCATCAACTTTAAATTCTCTCAATAAACGGTCAACAATGATATCCAAGTGAAGTTCGCCCATACCTGAAATAATGGTTTGTCCTGTTTCTGTATCTGATTTAACTCTGAATGAGGGATCTTCTTCAGCAAGTTTTTGAAGTGCGATACCCATTTTATCTTGATCTGCTTTTGTTTTTGGTTCAATAGCAACCGAGATAACGGGATCAGGGAATTCCATTTTTTCTAATATAATAGGTGCATTTTCATCACAAAGAGTATCACCTGTTGTTGTATCTTTCAAACCGACTGCGGCACAGATATCGCCTGCGTATACTTCGGTTATTTCGTTTCTTTGGTCAGCGTACATTTGTACTAAACGAGAAATACGTTCTTTATTTCCGTTTGTGGCATTTAAAACGTAAGAACCAGCGGTTAATTTACCTGAATAAACTCTCAAGAACGTTAAACGTCCTACATACGGGTCAGTCATAATTTTGAATGCCAATGCTGAGAATGGTTCTGCTTCTGATGAGTGTCTTTCAACTTTTGTTCCGTCTTCAAGTTCGCCTTCAATAGCTTTTACATCAACGGGTGAAGGCATATAATCCATAACGGCATCAAGAAGCAACTGAACACCTTTATTCTTGAATGCTGTACCGCAGGTAACAGGAACTATTTTATTCTCGCATACAGCTTTTCTTAAAACTTTTTTAAGTTCTTCAACGGTAGGTTCTTCGCCTTCCATAAATTTCATCATTAAATCATCATCAAATTCGGAAATTGCTTCTACCATTGCAGCTCTGTATTCTTTTGCTTTTTCAAGCATATCAGCCGGAACTTCTTCTTCTCTTATATCCGTGCCAAGGTCATTGGTATAGATTTCAGCCTTCATGCGCATAAGGTCGATTAAACCAGTAAATTTATCTTCTGCGCCAATCGGTAATTGGATTGGAACGGCGTTTGCGTTCAATCTGTTTTTAATTTGGTCAACAACTCTGTAGAAGTTAGCGCCTGTTCTGTCCATTTTGTTAACGAATACCATTCTCGGTACTTCGTATCTGTTAGCTTGTCTCCAAACTGTTTCTGATTGAGATTGAACACCGCCTACTGCGCAGAATACAGCAACAACACCGTCTAATACACGGAGTGAACGTTCAACCTCAATAGTGAAGTCAACGTGCCCGGGGGTATCGATGATGTTGAACTGGTGATTTTTCCACATTGCAGTAACTGCTGCGGATTGAATTGTAATACCTCTTTCTCTTTCCTGATCCATAAAGTCGGTAACGGCAGCACCATCGTGTACTTCGCCGATTTTATGGGTTTTTCCTGTATAGAATAAGATACGTTCGGTTGTTGTGGTTTTACCTGCGTCGATGTGAGCAGCAATACCGAAGTTTCTTACTCTCTCTAAGGGAACTTGTCTTGCCATTTTTCTTTTTCCTTTATTATCTCTACTAATAAAAATTTATTCTTAGCTTTCGCTATTATTAATATTTACATAAAAATAAAATTTTTTAAAGATAATTTATTTGCTTTTGTTGATTATTTAATATAACATTTATTTATGAAAAAATTTTTAACAATCATTTTAGTAAATATAATACTTATAGGTTCTATATTTTTAATTGCTGATTATATAAGAAAATATAATTTTTATTCTAGGTATTGCAAGAAGGAAGTTGAAGAAACTAAAAAATTAGGATATTTTGCAAATTATAAAGAATGTATGAAAAATTATAAGTATAGTATAAAATGTGAGCATATTTCTAAATATATTAAAAAGTTAAATTTATTTGATAATGTTGAGTATCCTGATATTACTTCTGAACCTAAATCTTCAATATTAATTTTTGGTTGTTCTTTTGCTGAAGGTTCAAAAATAAGTGCGAAATTATTAGCAAATTTGACTGATAGTGTTATTTATGATTTTGGTATTGGTGGTCGTGGTATTTCAGAAATGTTTTATTTGGTTAATAGTTCTGAATTATATAAAAATATTGATTCCACCTCCACACCCCCAAAATATGTTATATATATTTTTATTCCGGATCAGCTTTCTAGAATTTATCGATCAAAATATGCTTATGAAAGCTCTTATATTAATTGGGGAATAGAGAATGGTCATCTTGTTGAAAAAAAATCTTTTTATCATATTCTAAACAGATTTGATTTATTTAAGTCTTATCACATGGATAAAGTTTATTCTAAAGATATTAGTGTAGAAAATAATGATAAAAATTTTGATTTAATAAAATTGTTCTTTATGGATTCCAGAGCAAAATTAATGGCACATTATCCAAAGATTAAATATATAATAATAAAACATCCTCAATGTGCGGAATGTTTAAACAAAAATTATGAAAATGGTGAATATAATTACGTGTATACAACTCCGAGGTGGAAAGAACTTGAAGAAGAAGGCTTTATTATTTTTGATACAAGAACTGATTTACCTGACGATATAACAGATAGAAAGTATTTTTTACCTGACGGACATCCAAATAAGTTGGCTTGGGATTTTATATATACGGAGCTGGTAAAAAAATTAAAAAAGAATGATGTTAATTTATTTAAAAATTGATTTTTATATAAATTGTCCTTGTAAAAAATATTAAAAATAATGAATAAACACTAAAGTTTTTTTTTAATATGCCGATAACAAAAAAGTTCGGTTTTATAAGGAGAGTTTACATGTCTGAATTTAAAGCAGCTTTATCCAGATACAAAAATATTTTGGGAGATACAAAGGATACAATTGATGCAATTCAAAAATTTATTGAAAAAGATAAGAATGTCAGATTAAATAATGAAGTTGAAGAAGAAATGCCTGCTGATTCAATAAACAGAATATTAAGATCGACAATTGATAAAGAAACATGTGAAGCCATTCAACTAATTATCAGCAAAATTTAATTTTTGATTTCAATTACATTCAAATTATGTTATTATTAACCCGCTAGGTATTTTTTTAAGGGGTTAATATGAAAAAAATTTGGATACGAGATATAAAAGACTATGAAGGTAAAGAAGTTACACTTCAAGGCTGGCTTTATAATAAGCGTTCAAGCGGAAAACTTCATTTTTTGCAATTGAGAGACGGTACTGCCGAGATACAAGCTGTTGTATTTAAAGGCAATGTTTCAGATGAAGTTTTTGATTTGGCAGACAGAATTCCGCAGGAAAGTTCTGTTGAAATAACGGGAACAGTAAAAAAACATGACCGTTCCAAAATAGGATATGAACTTGATGCAACAGATGTCAAAGTTATTTCAATTGCGAATGATTACCCTATAACTCCTAAAGAGCATGGTACTCACTTTTTGATGGAGCATCGCCATTTGTGGCTGCGTTCTTTAAAACAAAAAGCAATTTTAAATGTCCGTCACAGAATTATAAAATCTATTCGTGATTTCTTCGATTCACACGGGTTTACTTTGGTAGATGCACCGATATTTACTCCTAATGCCTGCGAGGGTACAACAAATCTTTTCGAAACCGATTATTTTGATACAAAAGCATATTTGACCCAGTCCGGTCAATTATATATGGAAGCTGCCGCAATGGCAGTAGGTAAAGCATACTGCTTCGGACCTACCTTTAGAGCTGAAAAATCCAAAACACGCCGCCATTTGACGGAATTTTGGATGGTAGAACCCGAAATTGCTTTCGCTGATATCTATGATGATATGGATTTAGCTGAGGAATTTGTTGAATATATTGTTCAGCAAGTTGTTGAACATAATAGAGCGGATTTGGAAACACTTGAGCGTGATATTACAAAACTTGAAAACATAAAACGTCCTTTTCCGAGGATTTCTTATGATGAAGCTATTGAAATTCTTCATAAAAAAGGCAACAATACTCCATGGGGTGAAGATTTTGGCGGAGATGAGGAAACTTTAATCTCTGAAGAATTTGATAGACCAGTTATGATTCACCACTACCCGATGGCTGTTAAAGCGTTTTATATGAAACAAGACGGCAATAAAGCTGCCTGCGTTGATGTTATAGCACCTGAAGGCTACGGCGAGATGATTGGCGGAGGTCAAAGAGAAGAAGACCTTGAAAAATTGTTAGCTAAAATTAAAGAACAAGGTTTGCCCGAAGAAGTATTTGATTGGTACTTGGATTTGAGAAAATACGGTTCCGTTCCGCATGCCGGTTTTGGGCTTGGTATAGAAAGAACTGTTGCTTGGATATGCGGCTTATCTCATGTCCGTGAAACAATTCCGTTCCCAAGATTAATGGATAGAATAAGACCTTAATTCTAGTTTAAAGCATCTGCTACCATTGAGTAAAATTTTGGTATTATATCCAAATTGATTGATTTATCGGTTTTCAGGTATTTTTTTGAAACAATACATTCGCTTGTATATGCTTCTTTTTCCTTTATAGCGCTCATTTGACAGTACGCTTTTACTCGCTTTTTAAGCTTATTATAATTCTTTTCGGGTATCATACTTGAAACAAGAGGGTCGGATGTTGCCATATTATAAATTTGGTCAAATGTATTATTGAAATGTTTATTTACCAGTTCTTTGAATTCTTTTTCGTTTTTTAATCCCAAACTGTCAAGAACATCTCGTTTTGATACTTCTTGTTCTCTTGGGAAGAAAAATCCGTATTTATGATTTGACATTATATCATTAGGATTATTAAAAACTTTTAATACTGCATAAGCTTGAAGTTCAGTGTCAATAGGTTTAAATGTCAAATCCCCCAATCCTTGAATTGCTTTTGCATATTCATAGTTATTATTTGTTGCGGATTTTAAAAATTCTATTGATTTACCATCTCTCATTTGTATGGCATGTGTGTATTCATGTGCCATATCTTTAATAACGGATAGTCTGTGGATATTGCTTAAATCAGCTCTTGAAGTGTTGAGATATATAACTTCATTTGCAATATTAAAATTTTCCGTTAAATTTCCTGTATAAAATGCTCCGTAATTTGCTGCATCTTCAATTATATTGTGAAGTTCACTTATCGGTTGGATTTCAATTTCCGGAGTATTTTGAGCAATTATTTTTGACATTAAATCAATACTCAAAGGAGTTTCAATCGGAATTTGGCTTAATTTATCCGCAAGTTCTATTGCTTTTGAAACATTTGGACTTAAATTTTCGCTTTTTTTTGGATTCTTGCTTTTACTGCTAAAAACAACAACATCACCTGCGGGGGCAGTGAATTTTGTTGTTCTTCCCGCAGGGATTTTTGTATTTCTCATTCCATAAATTGTTTGGGGTAGTTTGTTTATTATCATTGTTATTCCTTATTCCTTATAATTTCTTTAAACTCATAAAACTTTAAAAGTGCCTGATTTGATTTATAATTTAACAAATCTTAAAAATTAGTTTTTAAATTGTTTTAATTTATAATTAAAGAATGAGAGTATTAGGTATAGATCCGGGGCTTGCTATTGTAGGCTATTCAATTTTAGACACGGTTAAAGACGAGTTTGTTTTAACTGCATCGGGTTCCATCCAAACCGATAAAAATAAAACAGACTCAAAACGGCTTTATGAAATTGAAACAGATATGTTAACGATAATTGAAAAATATAAACCCGAAGCTGCAAGTATTGAAAAGCTTTTTTATTTTAAAAATCAAAAAACGGTTATTCCGGTAGCTGAAGCAAGGGGTGTTATTTTATCTGTATTAGAAAAAAATAAAATACCCATATACGAGTATACCCCGATAGAGGTAAAACAAATGATTACAGGCTATGGCAGAGCTACAAAAGATGAAGTTGCTAAAATTGTTGCACTTAGTATAAAATACAATAAACTGCCAAAACTGGATGATACTGTTGATTCTATTGCAATTGCATTATGCTGTATACGCAATGTAAAAGGAACTGATAATGGTTGATAAATCTACAATAAAAATTATATGTTTTTTCTCATTTATTTTGGGGGCAATATTAGGTATAATTCCTTTGATACCGGCATTAATAAAATTTGCGTATTTTAGCATAATGTTTTTGGTTGCTCCATTTATAATTATTTATCTGAAAAAATTGAGCATTATAAAGGATATTGAAATTGAACAAAGTTTAATAATAGGTGCAATTTCAGGCGCAGTCGGGTTTTTAGGTTTTTCATGTTTATATTTTCCTATTGCATTTATTCTTCAATTAATATTTAAAATACAATCATTTTTATGGATAAAAGTATTATTTGTAAATTTTGGGTTTTTAATTCCGATGGTAGTATTAACATCACTTTTAAGTGCTTTGTTAAATGCATTTTCAGGATTTTTAACCGCATATTTTTATCAGTATATTAAAGTAAAAAAACAGAGGTAATTATTATGACATTTGAATCAAAAATAAAAACAATTGAGTGGATAAATAATTGTTCAAGAATGATTGATCAGACAATTTTGCCGAAAGAATTTAAGTTGGTTGATGTAAAAACGGCAGAAGAAATGTATTATGCAATAAAAGATATGATAGTAAGGGGAGCACCGGCGATAGGTATAGCAGGCGCACATGGGGTTGCACTCGGTGCAATAGAGCTATCTAAAACAGAAAAAAATAAAGAAGAATTTTTAAAAAAACTTAACCAAAAAGCACAATATCTTAAATCTTCAAGACCAACGGCAGTTAATTTGATGTGGGCTGTTGATAAGCAAATAAAACTTGCTAATGAAATTCAAGGCAGTATTGAAGATATAACAAATGCTTTGATTAAAAACGGAATAAAACTTGAAAATGAAGATATAGAAATAAATAAAAAAATGGGTGATTACGGAGCTGAAGTAGTTCCTAAAGGTGCAACAATATTGACTCACTGTAATGCAGGGGCATTGGCAACGGTAGGCTACGGTACTGCTCTTGGTGTTATAAGAAGTGCATTCGCCAAAGACCCTACAATAAAAGTATTTGCAGATGAAACACGTCCCCGTCAACAAGGAGCAAGACTTACCACTTGGGAACTGACTCAAGACGGTATTCCGACAACATTAATTACCGACGGAATGTGTTCGTATTTTATGTCAAAAGGCATGATTAATATGGTGGTAGTCGGGGCGGACAGAATCGCTGCAAATGGTGATACTGCAAATAAAATTGGTACTTATACCGTTGCTATTGCTGCTAAATACCATAACGTACCTTTTTATATAGCTGCACCATTATCAACTATTGATATTTCTATTAAATCAGGTAAAGAAATTCCCATAGAAGAAAGAAACCATGAAGAAGTAACTCATATTAACGGTGATTGGATATGTGCTAAAGATGTTAATATTATTAATCCCGGGTTTGATGTTACTCCAAACGAGCTTATAACAGGTATTATTACCGAAAAAGGTATTTTAAAACCGAACTTTGTCGATTCAATAAAAAGAGTTTTTGAAAAAGAATAATAACCATGCGGATAATTTGAAAAAATTTAAAAAAAATGATATAATCAAGCCATTAAAAGGAGAAATGTTATGAAAACTAATGTAAAAATTTTAACAATAGCTTTTGCTGCTTTTGCACTAGGTTTAACAGCAGGAAACTATGCAATTTCAGATGTACCGGCTAATTTTAAAGTAGCTGTTGTTGATGTACAAAAAGTTGTTGCATCGTCATCACAGGTTAAAACTTTAAAAACGGAACAAGCTAAAAAAGGTCAGGAATTGGCAAAATTTATTGAAACAGCTAAAGCTGCTATTGATAAAGAAAAAGATGCCGCTAAAAAGAAAGCTTTAGAGGCTAAATATAATAAAGAATTTCAGGCAAAAAGACAAGCTATTGCAAAAGATTATGAAACAAAATTACTTTCAATTGATAGAAATATTTCTTCAATTATTGATGCAAAAGCAAAAGCCAGCGGTTATAATTTGGTACTTGCAAAAGGTGCAGTATTATCAGGTGGTACTGATATTTCTGATGAAATAAGTAAACAAGTTAAATAATTTTATGTTATATGCTAAAATAAGTCATCATAAATAAATGATGACTTATTTTTTTGGGAATATATATGATAAAGAGTTGGAAAAATTCAAGCTTTTATACTTTTACTGTTATAATCATTTCATTAATAATCATTTTTCTTGTTAAATATTTTTCAAGAAATTCAACTTTTTGGAATGATGATTTATTTTTTTGTACTTATGATATCGGAGAAAATATATTTGATTGCCTTTTTGGTAAAGAAAGAATGAGCCATGGAGGCGGTTATATAGGAATATTTTTATGTAAATTCTTATCTTTTGGGTTACCTAATTTAATGCATATTAATCCTTCAGATTTTATAGTGGATATTGAAAGTATAATTAAAGGGATATTTAGTTTTATAATATTAATGTTATTATCAAAATTTTCAACTGTATATTTTAGATATCTCAAAATATACATAGCTTTTTATTTTTTTGTTACCGCATATTTTTTTTATAGTGTTTTCTCAAGTGATTCTTGGGTATTGGGTATAAATTATAATTATTACAGATACTTTTTTTCTTTATTATTCTTTTGCATATTTTGGCATTTTATATTAAAAAATATTGTTGTCGATTCTAAAAAAGTCAGTAAATTTAAGCTGTTCGGAATATGTTTATGCGGCTATGTTATTGGCACGTCAAGTGAAATTTTATTTTTTAGTTCCTGCTGTATAAGTACCTTAATAATTATCTATAACATTATTTTTAAAAAAACTTCTTTAAAATATATTTTGAATAAAAATTTTTATTTTCCTGTTTTATCGTTGTTTATCGGAACATTGATGTTTACTACATCTTGGGGGTTTAAAGATGTGGCATTTAACCAAAGAGGTTTATCAATATTAAATTTACAACCGGACATTGTTAACGAATTTTTAATTTATTTTTTTAAAATATGTTTTTTAAATGAAATAATATATTGGATTTTATTTCTGGCAATCACTGTTATTTGTTTTTATATGGGAATAAAAAAAGGCGAATTGAAGAAGCTAACATTCTCTTTAATATTTGAAATTTCGATTTTGCTTGTAATGTTTTCATTGGTATTATGCGGAAAAAACGGTGATATGAGTATAATTGAAAGCAGTAAATTTTATGTTACTCACAGAAATATAGTATTTTTGTATAAAATGTTGATTATTATACCTTTTGCAATAAACATAAGTTATTTATTAAAAAATTTAAAAATAATAAGAACTGTTTTGGGTTTATTTATTATTAGTGGAATTATTTTAGCTGTTATTTCCGTGAAAATGAGTGAAAACTATTATATAAGTAATAAATTCATGTGCCAATTAAGAACAATGAATTATATGGCTGAAAAAATATTAAGATTTTATTTTTTACAAGGTAAGGTACCTACAATACCGACATATATGGTAAATCCTGATAAATATTATTTTAATGTATGGGTTTATAATGATTTTGAAAAAAAATGTTATAAAGATAGCAGATTACTTACTAATTATGCCCTGATTTATAAACAGGATATAAAAAATTTGGAATTTTGCATAGGAGATAATGCCCTAATGGATTTTTATAATGACGGAGGTAAATTCAGCAGTGACGAGATGTCCGATATAATGTTTTCAAGACTTTTCGATGAAAATTTTGTATTAAATAAAGAACAAAAAATTAACTGAAAGATTTATGAATAACATTAGCTAAGGCTTTAAGTTCTGTATATAATTCTCCGAATTGTTCGGGATATAATGACTGAGCTCCGTCACATAAAGCTGTATCGGGTGAATTGTGTACTTCAATAATAAGTCCGTCAGCACCTGCCGCAATAGCTGCCTTGCTCATTGGGGCAACTTTATCTCTTAATCCGGTTGCATGGCTCGGATCTACCATAATAGGCAGATGGCTTATTTTTTGAACAACGGGAATAGCTGAAATATCCAAAGTATTTCTTGTCATATGTTCAAAAGTTCTTATGCCTCTTTCGCATAATATAACTTCTCTGTTTCCGCCTGCCATTATATATTCGGCTGACATTAACCACTCTTCTATTGTTGCACTGAGACCTCGTTTTAATAATACGGGTTTCCTTATTTCACCTAAACTGGTTAACAGATTAAAATTCTGCATATTTCTTGCGCCGACCTGCAAAATATCCACATATTTTAAAAATAACGGAATTTGATTAACTTCCATTACTTCGGAAGTAACTATCATGTTATATTTATCAGCTACTTTTCTTAAAATTTTAAGTCCTTCTTCACCTAAACCTTGAAATGAGTATGGAGAGGTTCTGGGCTTAAAAGCACCGCCTCTTAATATTTTTACACCGTATTCTTTTAATTTTTCAGCCGTAGCATCAACTTGTTCAAAGCTTTCCACGCTGCAAGGGCCCGCTATCATTCCGATATTTCCGCCGCCTATTTTAATACCGTTAATCTCTATTATCGTGTCATCAGGTTTAAAGACTCGACTGACAAGCTTATATGGAGATGATATTCTTATTACTTCTTTTACTCCGTCTAAAAGCTCTATGTCTCTTTTATCTATGACTTTTCTGCCGACTGCGCCTATTACTGTATGGTCTTCTCCTGTTGATACGTGGGCATCAAATCCTTTTTGCTTTATATAGTCTATTACATGTTGTATCTTTTCTTCACTTACGTGCGGGTGCATTACTATTAACATACATTTTCCTTCTCTTTACAAAAGATTATATTACAGTTTAAAATATTTTTAAACTTAATATTGTTAGAGTGAAAATTTATGAGTGGCATATTGAAAATGTTACTATACTAGGTTATATTTTAACTTATCAAGGAGCTTCCGATGCAAAAACTTAAGCGCAATAAATCTTTTTATATAATTTTATTTTTTATTTTTTTGATTTGTGTTTTTTCTATGGCTTATTTAACAAAAAATATTTGTTTCGACGGAGATAACTATTTTTTCGGGAACTATTATATAGGTGAAGGAATTTTTGATTCACTTTTTAAGGATGCTTTTAAAATCCACGGAGGTGGCTATACAGCATTATTTCTTACTAAATTTTTCTGCTTCGGATTACCTAATCTTATAGGTATACATCCGGCTGCGTTTATTGGAGTGCCTCAAGGAGCTATTAAAGGTATTTTTTTATTCTTATGCTTAATATCTTGTTCATCGTTTTCTGTTTTTTTCAGAAAATCTAAACCTATTTTTTTGTCTGTTTGTTTATTTATTTTTTCTTTTTTTATTTTTAATATTGAACATTTTTCTTCCAGTGTTATAGTTAATTCTAATAATTTTTACAGATATATTTTTACTTTTACTTTCTTTTGTTTATTTATTAATTTCCTTTTCAAAAATTTATTACTTAAATCAAGGAAAAATAATTATTTTAGTTTATTAGTTGCTTCTATAAGTGCAATTATATCCGGTTGTAATATTGAAATTCTAATATACTGTATAGCAGCTTTATATGTATTTATTATTTTTTATAATATTATTATTTCTCTTTTTCGGCTTAACATTAGAAAGTTTAATATTGATAAGAATTTTTATATTCCGATGATATGTTTTATAAGTATTTTGTCAATGTATGTCACATCGGCAGGGTATAAAATTATTGTTAATCAAAGAGGACTGGAAACGGTTAATATTAGTAAAATTCCTATAATTGAGTTTTCAAAATCCTATTTAGAAATTTGTTTTGGTTATGATGTGTATTTTTGGATTATATTTTTTGTATTATTTGTGACTTCATTTTGTATAGCTAAAAAAAGAAATGAATTACATAAGGTTATTCTTCCTTTGTTTTTACAAATATCTGTTTTAGTTGTTATGTATTCATTAATTTTATGCGGAAAAACAATGAGTAATAATTTTTGGATTAAAAGATCGGATGTATTACTTTTATATGAGTTAGTTACTTTAATTCCCGCATTTATGTATTTAAGTTATTTAGTGGTGAAAATTAAAAAATATCAAGACAATGTTATTTATGTGATAACTTGTTTCTTTGTAGGATTAGGTATAAGTCTATTGTATATGATATTAATGTTTCATGGTTCATTGAGTCATTATGCCAATTTATGGTTATCATATAAAAAGCATCTGTATATTAATGAAAAAATAATGAGATACTATATATTAAAGGATGAAGTACCCGTAATTCGTACACCTGCACATAAAAACATTGTACTTACTTCCGTTACTGCAATAAATCCTTTTACCAAGAAAAAAGAGTATAAATATAAAGAATTGCAATCCGCTTATTTCCAAAAAATATATAAAACAGATGAATTTGAACGAAAGGGATATATAGTTGACAAAGAAGCACTGAATAAATTTTATAATAATGGTGGCAAATTCACGGACCGAGAATTAAAAGATTTAAATTTTCAAAAATTACTGGATGATAATTTTGTATTGGGAAATTGAAAATTTATTAAAAATAGTTTATCTTGTAATTATGAAAATCATTTGATAGAATTAACCATATAGGAGGAAATAATGAAAAAGATTAAATTTATATTAACAACAATGTTAATAATGCTGGCAGTAAATCTAACTGCAAACGCTGCAACGATAGGATATGCCGATTTTCAAAAAGTACTGACGGATTATTCATTTGCTCGTAATTCTTATAAAGATATTGATAATAAACTGACTGAACTTCAACAGTATGCTATTGATAAAGAAAAGCAGTATAAAGCGATAGAATCTCCCCTACAAAAGAAAACTTTTGAAGACCAGGTTCAAAAAGAGTTTAGAACAAAAGAAGACAGAATATATGATTTAAAAAATCAAAAAGAAAAAATAATAAGAGATAACGTAATGGCAGCATGCAAAGCGATAGCAGCAGCAAAAAAGCTTGACGTAATTCTTGATTACGGCGTTGTATATGCCGGTGGTGTTGATGTTACTAACGATATTATTCAATACTTAAATACACAGAAAAAATAATATATTAAGAAAAGCAAATAAAAGAAGCCCGAGAATTAATAATTAAAAGGCTTCTTTTATGTTTTATACATTTGGGGGTTTATATGAAAATTACGGAAATAATAGAAAAAAAGAAAAAAGGAAGTGCTTTAAGCGAAGAAGAAATAAAATTTTTTGTTAAAGGAATAATGGATGGGTCTATTGAGGATTATCAATCAAGTGCGCTTTTAATGGCAATATATTTTCAAGGCATGAATATTGATGAAACTACATGGCTGACAAAATATATGGTAGAGTCTGGAGAAACTCTTGATTTAAGCGGAATTTCATATAATATAATTGATAAACACTCAACGGGCGGAGTAGGTGACAAGGTAACTTTATTGTTCCTTCCTATAATGGCGGCTGCCGGAATGTATACGGCAAAACTTTCTGGACGGGGATTGGGTCATACAGGAGGAACTATTGACAAATTAGAATCTATCCCTAATTTTAGAACGGATTTATCAATTGAAGAGTTTAAAGAGCTTGTAAAAACAAATAAAACGGCAATAGCCGCACAAACATTATCATTAGTTCCGGCAGACGGAAAACTGTATGCCTTAAGAGATGTTACGTCAACGGTAGACATAATACCATTAATAGCATCATCGGTAGTATCAAAGAAGATAGCATCAGGGGCAAACCATATTGTTTTAGATGTCAAATACGGTACGGGCGCATTTTTGAAGACTCCGGAAGAAGCACAAAATTTATCGGAAATTATGGTTGAAGTGGGTAATCGATTGTGCCGAAACATATGTGCCGTTATAAGTTCAATGAATCAGCCTTTAGGAAGAGCTGTCGGTAATTCAATTGAAATAATAGAAGTTATGGAATTTCTAAAAGGCAATATGGAAAGTGATTTAAAAGAAATCACGTTTGCGCTTGTAAAAAAAGCGCTTGAAAAAGCAGGCAGATTTGAAAATGTTCAATATATAGAACAGCTTATTTCAAGCGGAAAAGCACTTGAAAAATTTAAAGAGATTATTAAAGCACAAAATGGTGATGAAAGAATAATAGATGATTATTCCCTATTACCTCAGGCAAAAATAAAATACGAAATAAAATCGCCTGAAACAGGTTATGTTAAAAATATTGATGCTTTAAAAATAGCAAAAGCATGCAAAAATCTTGGCGCGGGAAGGGAAAAGAAATCGGATAAAATAGATTATAGTGCTGGAATTTATCTTGCTAAAAAGTATTCTGAAGAAGTAAAAACAGGAGATACAATTGCTGTTTTATTCACCAATAATGAAAGTGCTATCAATGATGCTGCAAATATGGTTTTAAGTGCATTTAATTTTTCGGATAAAAGAACTCATTTAAGGTCTTTGGTTTATAAAGTTATCAATTAAATTATCAGCGGGAACTTTTTTTTCTGATATATATTGATAAACAGGCTCTAAATATTTTTCTTCATTAAGTTTGTTTTGTTTTAAGCTTACGGATGAAATATCAAAAAATTCTTTTATCAAATCAATAACGGGCATATTGCCAAGTTTTGCATTTATTGCCTGAATCGGAGCATCTTTTCTGAGCTGAATAAAATCTTCATAGCTGTACTTTGCCAGTATGTTATTAATTTCTTCTAATGCATTTTGATTATATATAATACCTTTCCAAAAAGCAGGGACTGAAAATGTCATGGCTGTATTTTGAGCATCATGATTTCGGATTTCAATATAGCTCTTAAGTCTTACATCAGGAAAATAAAGACTTATATGGTTTTCCCAGTCCGCCATAACAGGTTTTAATCCCAAATAACCTTTTTGCATAAATTCTCTAAATGTAAGGTTGCATTCAAAATAACAGCTTCCTCTTTGTATAAATATCATGGGAATATCTAGAAGCGTTTCAACATAGTCTTTAAATGTAAATTGAACGTTTTTTTCAAAAAGCTTTCTGCTTATATACCCGCAGCGGGATTCATCGACATTAAGCCAAGAGTTTGCCCGATATGATTTGTATCCGGTTAATTTATTCGCTCTGATTGGAGAATTTGAATAAACAGCGGATATAATAGGACTCATTTTAAGAGCAATGGAGAGCTTTTCTGTTGCATCTTGTTCATTTTCATAATCAAAATTAACCTGTATCCCTGCTGTTTCTCTCATCATTATAAAAGGTGTTAAGCCTTTAGAGGGTAAGTATTTAGTCATATATTCGTATCGTTTTTTTGGAATAATATTAATATCATCAAAAACAGATACGGGATGTATACCGCAGTTTAAAACTTCCGCTCCGAGAGTTTCTGCATATTCGGATAAGCGTGCATAAAATTCAGCTAATTTTGTATTAATATCTTCAAGATTATCAAAAGGGATAAGGCTTATTTCCACCTGTGCTCCGGGTTCAAGCGATATATTGCCGTATGAGCCTTTTAAACCTATCAAATGATTATCATCATATATTTTCTGCCATCCGTCAAAAGATTCTAAAATTTTTACTACATCTTCATAAGTGACAGCTCTTTTATTCTTTTTATAAATAAGGAGTTTTTCCGACTCAACACCGATTGTTTGAGAAGTTTTAGCCCCCTCACAAAAAATTTTTTCCAATTGAACTTTATCAGTTATTATTTCAGATGCCTTATTAGTTAAAAGCATATACCCTTTCTTTTGAAAAATGATTTTCAATTAATTTTTCCAAACAAGCCATAATTTTTTCTTCAAAATGTACACCTAAGTGTTGGTTAATTTCTCTTATAAAAAAGCATGGGCTTGTAACATTAATCTCTATTACTTTTTCACTAATAACATCTAAACCGATAAGAAACAATCCCTTTTCGGCTAATTCGGAACCAATTATTTGCGCCATATTTTTTTCTGCGGAAGATAATTGAGTCGTTTTAAAAAATTTATCCGAGTGAATGGAAAATTTAAAATTATGATCCCCGGGGAGCTTTTGAATGCATTCATCCATTACTTCTCCATTAATAATTAAAACTCTTTTATCTCCGTCTTTAGCTTCGGGCAGATATTTTTGAACCATAACGGAATTTTTACCTTCCTCTGTCATATTATTGATAATGGTTAAAAGGTTTTTATCCTGACTATTCATATAATAAACTCCGCTTCCAAAGCATCTGTTCAGCGGTTTTAATATGGCTTCATTATTTCTCTCGATGAAATCCATTATTAATTCGGGTGAACTTGAAACTATATTCTCAGGTACAAATTCGGGGAAATAATTTATGTGTAATTTTTCGTTAAAGTTTTTTATTTCTTTCGGGTCATTTATTAATATGGTTTTTGTTCTGTCAATATAATCAAAAACATTGCAAGCATTAATATAATTGATATCAACTGGCGGATCAGGTCTAAAAAATACTGCCTGATAATCATTTATATTTTTTTTATTTTGTTCTTTTTTATAAAAAATATTTTCTTCTTTAAGATAAGTATCTCTTGATAGTACACAGCCTGCTGCATTTTGCACGAATAAGTCTTGTTTTAACGCAACGGATACATTATCTCCTCTTTTTAAAAATTCTTTAATTAACCAAAAATCAGTTACTAAATCATTAAATTCAAAATATTTTAATTCGGAATCATCTATAATAAACAGAATATTTCTTGACATAGTTGCCTCGCTTACAGTTTTAAGAGTAGCACTTTAATAATTTTTTTCAATCAAATTGTGTCCGATAAAAACTTAAATAAGTTAAATTTTTGTTACATTAATATAATATTAGGCAATTTTTTATCTTGATTGCACTTTTATAAGTAACATAAAGTTAGTAAAAAGGAGTGAATAATAATGAGTGTAGGTTTTAACGGTTCTCTATTTGACAATTTTAATGTACAACCTGGGAATTCAAATGCATCAGTACAACGTACGGAGCAAATGCCAAAACCAAAAGAAATTGAATCGGACACTTGTGCATTTAAGCAAACAAAAAATGGAAAAACAAAGGTTAATGTTTTAAGAATTTGGTTCAACAGATTAACAAAAGAACAAATTGCTCAAATTAATGAAACCGGAAAGCTTCCCGATAATATGAAAATTCGTCCTAAGACTAATGGTACAGGCTACAATGCAATACATAATATTTTTGGTTTAAAAAACGGAACAAAAACAGTTCCCGAAGGATATGAATTCAGACAAAATATATTAGGATTTACAAGAATAGTTCCGAAAGATACCGAAGGATTCTGGCTAAGGAAAAAACAAGTATAATGTTTAAAAATAAGCAATAAGAAATAAAAAAGCACATTTTATGTGCTTTTTTTTATGGGTCAAGGCAAGTAAGCAAAATTTTGAACGTAATATTAATAGGATAAACACTTTGATGGCGATGATGATGCAGCATCAGAGTTCAATAGCGAACTATATAAAAAACAATAAACTCAGAAACTTAACGAAGTGAAACAATTTTGTAACAGTAAGGTTTTCGGATATATGTTTATAGTAAAATTTTATTGTTATGTTTGATAATTTATCGGATAAATTACAGGAAATAATAAAAAAAGCCTCAGGGAATGCCGTACTTACGGAAGAAAATATGACGGAAGCCCTGAGAGAAGTCAGGCGTGCATTGTTAGAAGCGGATGTCAGCTTAAAATCAGTCAAGATTTTTATGACATCATTGAAAGAAAAAGCGCTTGGTGAAGAAGTATTAAAGGGTGTAAACCCCTCGCAGCAATTGATAAAAATAGTTCACGATGAACTTGTAAATATTTTGGGTAAAGAAAACAGCCCCTTGGATTTGTCGGGTCATCCGTCAATAATAATGATGCTTGGACTTCAAGGTTCAGGTAAAACGACATCTTCTGCCAAATTAGCGATTAAATTGAAAAAAGAAGGTAAAAACCCGTTGCTTGTTGCGGCAGATGTATATAGACCCGCCGCAATCACTCAATTAAAAACTCTTGGCGAACAAATACAAACACCCGTTTATGCCGTTGAAAATTCAACCGATGTACAAAAAATAACAGGTGATGCAATAAATTATGCAAAAGAGAACGGATTTAATGTCGTAATAATAGATACGGCAGGCAGACTGCAAATAGATAATGAGATGATGGCAGAGCTTCTGTTAATAGACAGGGCATTTAAACCGCAGGAAAAACTGTTGGTAATAGACTCTATGCTTGGTCAGCAAGCTGTCAGCGTAGCCGAAAACTTTAATACTCAGCTTGATATAACAGGTGTAATATTAACAAAACTTGACGGAGATTCAAGAGGCGGTGCTGCATTAAGTGTGGTGCATTCGGCAGGTAAACCTATAAAATTAACGGGTACTGGCGAAAAACTTGACGCACTTAATGATTTTTATCCGGAGCGAATGGCTGATAGAATCCTAGGGATGGGTGATATCGTATCATTGGTAGAAAAAGCACAGGAAGTTTTTGATGAAAAACAGGCTAAAGAACTTGAAAAAAAGATGGAAAAGGCTGAATTTTCATATAATGATTTTCTAAAAATGCAAAAACAAATGAAAATGTTTGGTTCCATTGATAATATTTTAGGGATGCTTCCTATCCCGGGATTGAATCGTGACGCAAAGGAAACTATTGCCAATGAAGGTGAAAAACAAATGAAGCGGATAGAAGCATTTATTTCAAGTATGACGCCTGAAGAGAGAGCTAACCCTTCATTAATATCCACATCAAGAAAACGCAGAATTTCATCAGGGTCAGGAATTCCCATTCACGAAGTAAATCAAATAATTTCGCAATTTGACCAAATGCGCAAAATGATGAAAGGATTTTCGGATATCAAGCAGAAGGTAAAAAAGGGTAAATTAAAAATCCCTAAAAATATAGGTAACAGATTTCCTTTAAAATAAAAATAAAAAGGTGGTAATATGTTAAAAAAAGCAATGATAATGGCAGCAGGAGTCGGGTCAAGGTTGGGCGCACTATCAAATTTTGTACCTAAACCGCTTGTGCCGTTGGCTAATATACCTGCTATGGATATATTGGTTAATCATTTAAAATCTTTCGGAATAAACGATATTATTGCCAATACTTTTTATAAAGCGGAACAAATAAAATCACACTATAAAAATACTAATATAACTTTTATAACGGAAAATGAATTGTCAGGAACAGCAGGCGGGGTAAAAAAATGCCAATTCTTCTTTAATGAAAATGAAGATTTTATCGTAATGTCAGGTGACGGATTGTCTGATATAGATATTAATGATGCTTATTTATCTCATAAAAATTCTCATGCGACAGCTACCATCGTTGTAAAAGAAGTTGAGCAAAAAGAAGTTTCAAAATACGGAATAATTGTACCGGATAAAAACGGATATGTATTCAGTTTTCAGGAAAAACCCTCTATAACGGATGCTAAGTCTAATCTGGCCAATACGGGAATATATATTTTTAGTTATGAAATCTTTAAGTATATTCCGCAAAATACTTTTTATGACTTTGCAAAAAATGTTTTCCCTTTACTGCTTAGTGAGGGTGAAAAAATAAATACATATATACATAAAGGTTATTGGTCAGATATAGGCTCAATAGAACAATATAAGCAATCCAACATTGATATTATAAGTCATAAGGTAAAAGTGCATTTGCCATATATAAGACAAAGCAATAACGGTTTATATGTTTCGGAAAATCCTTATAACACTGAATTTATCGGCTGTAATTCCGTAGGATTAAACTGTGTTTTCGGCAAAAATTGTACAATAAAAAATTCGGTCTTATGGGATAATATACAGGTAAAAGATAATGTAACAATAGAAAATTCAATAATTCTTTCTGATACAATTGTATCAAATTCGGTTAGAGATGAAATAATAACGCAGGAAAAAGTAGAAGTATCGGTATAGGAGATAAAAAGCAGAATGATTATAATAATGGAACCTTCAGCAACGCAAGGTCAGATACAAACGGTAGTAAATGCACTTCATAATAAAGGGTTTAAAACTGTATTAAATAAGGGCGATGTAATGACGGTCATTGCTGCAATAGGAGATAAAAGGATAATAGATCCACACTCATTCCAATCATACGATGGGGTACGAAGTGTAAAATTAATACAAGAACCATATAAACTTGCATCGAGAGAAGGAAGACAAGAAGACACAGTAATAGAATTTTCAAACGGGGTAAGGATAGGCGGATTGGAAAAACCTGTAATTATAGCAGGTCCTTGCTGTGTAGAACAGGATTTAGACGGGCTGTTAAGAGTAGCTGAAGCCGTAAAAGAAATGGGATGCAATTTTTTAAGAGGCGGAGCATTTAAACCAAGAACATCACCGTATGATTTTCAGGGATTAGAAGAAAAAGCACTTGAATATCTTGCTATTGCGAGAGAAAAAACAGGACTTTTGATTGTAACGGAATTAATGGATACGTTAGATTTGGATATGGTATGCCAATATGCCGACGTAATACAAATCGGTGCAAGAAATATGCAAAATTTCAAATTATTAAAGGCGGTTGGTAAATGTGATAAGCCGGTAATATTGAAACGAGGTCCTGCTGCGACAATAAGGGAATTTTTACTTGCTGCGGAACATATTATGTATAACGGTAATGATAAAGTAATACTGTGTGAGCGTGGTATAAAGGGCGTAGATAATAATTCAACGAGAAATACACTTGATATATCAGCAATACCTGTAATAAAGAAATATTCACATCTGCCGATAATAGTTGATCCAAGCCATGGTACGGGCAGAAGATATTTGATAGAGCCTATGGCAAAGGCAGGATTAATAGTAGGTGCTCACGGAGTAATGATGGAAGTCCATCATGATCCAGAAAATGCATCATCCGACGGCGCTCAAAGTCTTAGTATTCCTATGTTTAAAGATGTTGCGAAACGGCTTAACAAATTAATCGGAAGAATTGACTACGATAATAAACATTCAATGAGTATGGTGTAAAAATTGTATAAATTTGATTTTGAACTGGATGATTTTCAAAAGGAAGCGGTAGCATGTATAGATAACGGTACAAGTGTTGTAGTATGTGCGCCGACGGGTGCAGGTAAAACTTGTATAGCAGAACATGCAATACATAAAGCGTTGGAAGAAAATACAAGACTCTTTTATACAACACCTTTAAAAGCATTATCCAATCAAAAATTTTATGATTTCGGCAGAAAATACGGTGAAGGTAATGTAGGATTATTAACTGGCGATACTTCCATAAATCGTGAAGCGCCTATTGTCGTTATGACAACCGAAGTATTTAGAAATATGCTGTATAATACAAACTTCGGGTCATTAAAAGACAATTTGCGTGATGTAAAATATGTCGTACTTGATGAAGTTCATTATATGAATGATGAACAAAGAGGAACAGTATGGGAAGAAAGCATAATTTACTGCCCGTCCAATATTCAAATAATTGCTCTAAGTGCAACAATAGCCAATTCAAAAGAGCTATGTGAATGGATTAATACTGTTCATTCAAAAACCGAGCATATTTATACTGATTTTAGACCTGTACCTTTAAGACATTTCTATTTTGATTCATCAAAACCAACGGAAATATTACCCCTATTGACTCCTGATGGTAAGATAAATCGAAAAATTAAGCCTGAAAAAAGAATGAATTATTATTCACGTCAGGCAAAAAAACGTAATAACGTTAAAGATGTAATACTTGTATTGCAAAAAAAAGAAATGCTTCCCGCTATATTTTTTACGTTTTCAAGAAAAAAATGTGATGAAAATATGGAAAAATGTGCAGATTTAAGATTAATAACAGATGAAGAAGCAAAACAAATAAGAAAAGAAATCCATGAGTTTTTAAAAGAGCATCAGTATTTAGAAAATAATAAAAATCTTGAATATTTGTATAACGGCGTTGCATCGCACCATGCGGGATTATTGCCGGCATGGAAATTATTGGTGGAACAACTTTTTCAAAAAGGGTTAATAAAAGTAGTATTTGCCACTGAAACATTGGCAGCCGGAATAAACATGCCTGCAAGAACGACGGTAATATCGGCAATAAGCAAGCGGACGGATTCGGGACACAGGATGTTAAGCGCAAATGAATTTTTGCAGATGTCAGGCAGAGCGGGCAGACGAGGTATGGATAAAATCGGGTATGTAGTTGTAATGGGCACGCAATTTCAATCACCCGAAGAAGTGGCTGAACTGGTGAAAAGCTCTTCAAACCCGTTAGAGAGCCAATTTTCGCCAAGTTATTCAATGGTATTAAATCTGCTGCAAAATTTAGAATTAGAACAAGCAAAAGAACTGATATTAAAGAGTTTTGGGTATTTTTCCTCCAATGACAGATTAAAACCAATAATAATGCAGCAGATAAGTATAGAACAAACATTGGCAAAACTGAAAAGTGAAAAGTGTCCGTTTAATCTGACAAGTGAAGATTTAATTGAGTTTAATCATATAAAAGATAAATATATAACGTACAGAAAATTGACAAAAACCCTGTTAAAACAGGCAAAACAAAAGGGTCAAAAAGATGCCCCCGAAGTTATTGAATATACAAATAAAACTCGTGAATTAAGAGAAGCGATGGAAAAATATCAATGTGAGATATGCAGGGGCTACAAAAAACACATGAAGAATCTTGAGATTATAAAAAGATACGAGAAACGTTATAAAGAAACTTCAAAAAATATTGAAAAACAAAAGGATATATATTGGAATAAATTTCTTGCCCATAAAGAAATTCTTGAAAAAACAGACTATATAGCAAACGGAGTTCCGACCCAAAAAGGTATAACATGTTCAATGATTAGAGCTGAAAATGAATTATATTTATCGGAAATAATACAAAAAGGGATACTTGATGAACTTGAACCGTATGAATTGGCTTCCGTTATATGTGCGACAGTTACGGAGGATTTAAGGTCCGATGTATATCCCAATCAGCCTATAAGCAAAAATACAAGAAAGGCTCTTAATAAAATAAAGGAAATAAGGAAGAAAATAGCAATACTTCAGCGTGAGTACGATATAAATACCGAGATGTATATTAATTCATTTTATTCTCCGTTAATAGAACAGTGGATACAAAATACCCCCTGGGAGGATATAGCAAAACAGGCAGACTCTTCCGAGGGAGATATAGTACGGGTATTTAAACGCACGGTAGATATATTACGTCAGTTAACAATTCTGCCTAATATATCGGAAGAACTGAAAACTAACGCAAAAATAGCTATCGAATGTATATTAAAAGAACCTGTTGATGCCGATTAGCTGTAAACAGCCTTTATTCCTTGTAAATTGCAGATAAGACTGTCTAAAGCTTCACGATTGCCGCGTTTTATTTCTATAAACTTAAGCACCATATCTCTGCTTGCTTCGCAATCCAACAAATCAATAAGCCCGTTAACTTCATCATTAGTGAGATTAAGCCTGTCTCTTAAGTCTACAAGATAATTTATGTCTATCTCATTTTTACCTGAGATAAACATGGTACCTTTTCCTGATAGAAGCCAATTCGCATTTACATGATATTGCTCTATTAACTTCACAATAAATTTAGAACCGGGTTGAGCCTCATTGCGTTCATAGCTTCCCAATGTTCTTACGGGCATATCCAGTTCTTTACCCATTTCAATAGCTGTCATATGCAATGCTACTCTAAGTTCTTTAATTCTTTTTCCTATGCTCATAATTTTTCCTACTTGAACTTTTGTTACACAATTTTTTGTTAGCTATTGCGTTATTTTACATCATAATGTAATATAAAATTATAAATTTTTAAATAACGTAATTTCCAACAATATTATTATACTATAAATTACATTTTTTTGCATGAATTTAGTATAAATATTAAGAAATTACAATATACTAGGAATAAGGAGTGGGAAAGTATGAAAGAAAGACACTTGCGTCTTGTCGCTTCAAGCTGTGAAAAAACAGAGCAAAAAACCTTTTTGATAAGGCTTATTGAAACATTTAACAATTTTACCGATAGTATTTTAACGCCGGAAAATGAAAAAATTTATACCATTAAAGAAGTTCTTATTAAATTGTATAAAGATTATGAAATCTCAACAGGAATAATAGATCCGCCGTATTATATTAAAGCGGAAAAACGAATGATAAGAATTGTAAAGGAAAAGAAAATTGACCATTATTATAATATGTTGAAAAAATATCAAAACATAGATTTTTGATTGAAAACGGTTAGTGATATAATTAATTTATGGGCAGAAAGATTATATCAACAAATAAAAAAGCATTTCATGAGTATCATATCTTTGATAAATACAATGCGGGTATGGTGCTTACGGGTACTGAAATTAAATCGGTAAGAAAAAGTGCGGTTAATCTTAAAGACAGTTTTGTAAAACTTGATAACGGTGAAGTATACTTATATAACTGTCATATAAGTCTTTATGAACAGGGCAACAGATATAATCACGAAGAAAAACGAACCAGAAAATTATTATTAAATAAAAAAGAAATTGATAAAATAACGGGAAGAATAAAAAAAGACGGTTATGCGATAGTTCCGTTGGAAATTTATCTTGAAAACGGCTGGGCAAAAGTAGAGATAGCACTTGCAAAGGGCAAAAAATTATATGACAAACGTGAAGACTTGGCTAAAAAAGCCCAAAACAGAGATATTCAAAGAAATTTGAAAAAAAGTATTTAGCTTATAAATTTCCCGTCAAAAAGTTCTTTTACCATAGCAGCTTGGCTAGAAGTATCAATATTAACGGGGGGATTTTTTTCTTCTTCCGCTTTTACTTCTTTATATGTCTGATATTCTTCTTCCTCTTGTTTTTTAATATCTTGTTCTTCTTCTTGTTTTTGTTTTATGGGATTAGCCGGAACTTGAGGAACTGTATTTTTTGTAAAATCAGCCTTATCGCCTAAAATAATTTCAATATCAGGATTTTGTATATTCATATATTTAGACACAGCTTCAACAACAGCCTGATGTTTAGACCCTTCAGAAGCCTGTTTTACAAACATTTCTTTAGAAAAAGCGATAACTATTTTTTTATCGGAAATTTCAACGGGGCGTGCTAAATTTGAGAAAAAAGCTCTGTTTGGGGGACTTTCTATGCTTTGGAGAATAGATACCCATAATTTATGAATATCTGAAGTTGTACTCTGAGATGGAACAGTCTCAATTTTTTCTGGTTTTACGGTTTCTTCGGAACGCACAATTTCTTCTTTTTGTGGTTTTTCAATAGGTCTATCCTGCTCTTTTTGTTTTTGAGGAGCGGATTTTGCTATTGGTTCAATATTTATTTCCTGTTTAATAACAGGTTTTACACCCGAAATTTGTGCTTCAAGCTGTTCTATTCGTTTTTGCAGATTTTCCGCACTCGGCAGATTTTTATAATTTGTCAGGTCTATTATGCAAAGCTCCAGCCATAAATATTTATTTGTTGTGTCCTTAATTTGTGTTGCATAATATGATAATCTGTCTATTATTTGAATAATTTCGGATACCGTAAAACTTTGAGCTTGGGTTTTTGTTCTGTTATAATTAACTTCGTTAATTTGAGTCAGGGTATATACTAATTCTTTATCAGAGCAGTTTTTAACAATCATCATATCTCTGAAATATTGAATTAAATTAGTAACAATTTGTACGGGTTCATTACCTTTCGAATAAATATCATCAATTAATTGTATTGATTTTGAACAATCGGATTCAATTATTTCGTTAGTAATTAATGAAAGTGTATCATAGGAAATTTTGCCTAAAAGTTCGTTAATGTCTGATGTATCAATTTTTTTGTTTGCGCCTAAAACACTAATTTGGTCTAAAAGTGCAAGAGCATCACGCATTCCGCCTTGAGCATTTTTTGCTATGGTAAAAAGAGCTTCTTTTGAAATATTTATATTTTCTTGTTCGGAAATATATTCAAGCCTTTTGACAATATCATCGGTAGTAATACGTCTGAAATCAAATCTTTGACAGCGAGAAATTATTGTATCCAAAACTTTATGCGGTTCTGTTGTTGCCAGTATAAAGATAACATTTTCCGGCGGTTCTTCCAAAGTTTTTAAAAGTGCATTAAATGCGTGATTAGAAAGCATATGAACTTCATCTATAACATATATTTTATATCTTCCGTTGACGGGAACATATTGGATTTTTTCTAAAATAGCCTGAGTATCCTCAACGCTTCTGTTGCTTGCAGCATCAATTTCAATAACATCAACGGGAACGGAATTCATAATATCAAGGCAAGCGGGGCATTTTCCGCAAGGGGTTAAAGTGGGGCCTTCTTTACAATTTAGTGATTTAGCAAGTATTCTGGCTGAAGATGTTTTGCCTGTGCCTCTTGGCCCGCATAATAAATATGCATGCGATATTCTGTTTAATTTTATTGCATTACTCAACGCATGTACAATATTCTCCTGACCAATCAGGTCATGGAATGTTTGGGGTCTATATTTACGGTAAAGGGGTATATACTTACTATCCAATTGATTGCTCCAAAAATATTTGCTAATATAATCAATTATATATTATTAAAATAAAAAAGTGTCTATTATGAAAATAATTAAACCGAAAAAATTACAAAAAGGTAATACAATAGCAATTTTAGGAGTATCCGGAAAAATTAAAGAATATGAAAGGATTGAAAAAGCAAAATATTTCTTTGAAGAAAAAGGATATAACGTTGTAATTTCAGACAGCTGCAAAACATCTCACAGATATATGGCAGGTATAAATACGGAGGAGTGTTTATCAGAATTTCATAACGCTTTTTTATCCGATGAAATAGATGCGATACTGTGTGCAAGAGGCGGTTTTGGAACATTAAAATTAATTAATTATATTGATTGGAAATTGATAAAGAATCATCCTAAAATTTTTGCGGGATATTCCGATATAACAATTTTATTAAATATGATATATGCAAATACAGGGCTTATTACATTTCACAGTCCTATGGCAAACGGAGATTTCGGAGAGATTGTTGATGAGTATACCCAAAATTCATTTTTTTGTACATTAGAGGGAAAAACAAATTGTTATAAAGCTCAAAACAGTACCGTATTTAATATAGGCAAGGCTCAAGGAAAATTATTCGGCGGTAATCTTGCTTCATTGGTATCATTGTGCGGAACAGATTTTGTTCCTAACAGTGATTTAATATTATTTCTTGAAGATTTAAATGAACCCATTTATAAAATAGATAAAATGCTTACCCAGCTTTTTAATACGGAAAAAATCCGTAAAAACGTGAAAGGTATTGCATTGGGGGATTTTCTGAACATAGAAGATAAAAAAACATTGAATGAAGTAATTCAGGAATTTGCTTTAAACTTAAATATACCGATGTGTGACGGGTTTAAAATTACTCATGATAAAGTAAAAGATACGATTCCAATCGGGGCGGCGGCTGAACTTGATGCGGATAACGGGATTATTACCTTGTCAGACGAATATATCGGCGAATAAAGGTATAAAATATGAGAAGTCTTTTTGAAGTAAAAAATTTGAATATGCATTATCCCGTGACTGATGGGCTCTTGGGCAATATAAAAGGATATGTGTATGCTCTTAACAATGTAAGTATAAATATATACGAAAATGAGATATTAGGGCTTGTTGGTGAATCTGGAAGCGGGAAATCGACATTAGGAAACTGTATATTAAAATTATTGAATCCTACTTCGGGAGAGGTTATATTTAACGGTGAAAATATTTTAAACAAATCAAAAAAAGAATTAAACGACTTCAGAAAAAAGGCACAGCTTATATTTCAGAATCCATACATGAGTTTAGACCCCCGAATGAAAATATATGATATTCTGAAAGAGCCGTTTATTATTAATAAAATTAAAGATAAAACAGAAATCGATAATAAAATAAAGCGAATAATTCAACTGATTGGTTTAAACGAGGAAGTATTATCAAGATATCCGCATGAATTTTCTGGCGGACAGCGACAAAGGATTGCAATAGCAAGAGCAATAATATTAAATCCTGAGTTTGTAGTTGCCGATGAGCCTGTAAGTGCGCTTGATGTGAGTATACAAGCTCAAATTGTAAATCTTCTGATAAAACTTAAAAATGAACTAAACTTAACTATGCTCTTTATTTCCCATGATTTAAGCATAATAAAATATATATCAGATAGAGTTGCCGTAATGTACTTAGGCGAAATAGTCGAAATAGCGCCAAAAGAAGAATTATTTTCCAATCATAAACATCCTTATACCCAAGCATTGTTGAATGCACTCCCTTTAATAAATAAAGATAAGCCGCAAAAAATAATAATTTCGGGAGATATCCCCTCACCTCAAAATCCTCCGAACGGTTGTAAATTCCATACGAGATGTCCTTATGTTATGGATAAATGTAAAATCAAACACCCTGAATTTTATGAAATATCTAATGGCCATAGTGTAAGATGTTTTTTATGCGAATCCAGTTAAAATGTTAAACAATACTCTAAAAAGCTAATTGTTCTCGTTGTTTTGGAATTTTATATATAGCGCAATAGGTTATGCTATTGACTTTCAAAGTTTTTAATAATAGAATTTGGCTGAAGTATTCTGGAGATAAATAGGAGAAGTAACATATGAAAAAGAGAAGTGTTCTTTTTGCTGTCTTATTAGCATGCTTGGCACTTCAAATTCAAGTATATGCGAATCATGATGAAGATGTAGAGTCAACAACCAATCAAAATTATTCAAATAGGAATGACCAAGACGGCGGAGCATTATATACGCACGAAAATAAAACAAGCAGCGTAACCGAAAGTACATTCACTCAAAATGAGGCTTCTAATAACGGAGGTGCTGTTTATAATGCAGGAGATATGACAGTCGGCGGAGAATTTACGGAAAATAAAGCGGAAAAGAATGGCGGAGCCGTATATAATAACGGCAGATTGACGATTGTAGCCAATTCAAAGTTTAAAAATAACTCTGCTAAAGAACATGGCGGTGCTGTTTATAATTATGAGGGTAAAAGTTTAACCGCAGAGGGCACTTTTGAAAATAATGCGGCAAATTATGGCGGTGCAGCCTACAATGCAGGTAAATTGGATGACGATGGAACTATAACAAATGCAGGAGAAATGAATATCGGCGGTACCTTTAAAGAAAATAAAGCAGAAACTCGCGGCGGTGCTTTATATAATGGAGGTAACTTAACCGTTGAATCAGGCTCTACCTTTGAAAATAACTCTGCTGCGAAATATGACGGAGGTGCTATTTATAATGCCGGCAGCAGCTTAACAATAGGGGATAATGTAACTTTCAGAAATAATACAGCCATAGACGGTGATGAACCCGAAAATACACAATATGGTGGCGCTATTGAATCAGAAGGTAGAGATGCCAGAGAAAATAAAGTCCAAATCGGAAACGGTGTAACTTTTGAAAATAATAAATCAATGGTAGGCGGAGGATTATCTCTTTCTCAAAGAAATAAGGCAACGATTGGTGATAACGCAACCTTTAAAGGTAATATTGCAGAGAACACAGGTGGTGCCATAAGTATGTATAATCTGGAAGAGCAAACATCAAGCCTTAAAATAGGAGATAATGCCTTATTTGAAGGGAATAAAGCAGGTACTGAAACAACAGATGCTGAAATATCCACTGTATATGGCGGTGCTATTTCACTTTTAGACTCGGGCTCGGAAAGTTCTATTGTTGAAATAGGTGATAATGCGATATTCCTAAATAATACGACAGGTACTGAGCAAATACTTGGTTATGGCGGTGCAATATACAATACCGTAAATTTAACAATCGGAGAAAAAGCAAGATTTGAAAGTAATACTGCAACTGCAATGAGCGGTGCAATATATAACATCAAAGATGTGACAATAGGTGCAAATTCAGTATTTATAAATAATAAGGCTACTTCTGACCAATCATATGGTGGCGCTATATATAACTATGCAGGCGAAATCACAATAGGTGAAAATGCTTTATTTGAAAGTAACTCTGCAGGTCTAATGGGCGGTGCTATATGCAATTATGGCGCTGACTTAACACTGGGAGCAAATTCCATATTTATAAATAATAAGACAACAGCTTCAAGTTCATATGGCGGTGCTATATATAATACACAAACATTAAATATAGGTGAAAATGCGGTATTTGATGGCAACACTGCGACAGATAGAGGCGGTGCTATATTTAATTATGGCGGTGATTTAACACTGGGAGCAAATTCCGTATTTAAAAATAATAAGGTAACCACTGCAGAGTCAATGGGCGGTGCTATATATAATACAAAAGGTATGAACATAGGTGAAAATGCGGTATTTGACGGCAACACTGCGGCAGATAGAGGCGGTGCTATATTTAATTATAGCGATAAAATTGAAAATCAACTGACAAAAGCTACGTTTTTAAATAACTCGGCAGATTCGGGCGGTGCCGTTTATGCTCATACAAGTAAACTGGGAATTAAAGATTCCGTATTTTATAAAAATAGTGCAAAAACTGACGGAGGCGCTTTATATGCCTATGCTGATGTAAATGTTGAAAATTCTTTATTTGAGGATAATTCCTCGGACAATAAAGGCGGCGCAATTTATAATATAACAAAACCGGCAGCACGTACATTAACGGTTGATAAGTCTCAATTTACAAAAAATAAATCTATGGTCGGCGGTGCAATTGCAGCATCAGGCTCTGATACAACAACAATTGTAACTAATTCAAACTTTAATAATAACTATGCTGCGGAAAAAAAGACAAAAGATGCAGCTCCTATGGGAGGACAAGGCGGAGCTATTTGGACGGGAGCATCGACTGGCAATATTTTAGAACTTGACAGTTTGGTGTTTGAAAATAATACCGCAGAAGCAGAAGGCGGTGCAATATGGTCAGGAGGCAAAACCACCGTTAATAATTCGCTATTTAAAGGTAACAAAACAACAGGTACAGTCTTTACAGAAGAACATCCTGATTATATTAATGATAAAGAAGGCGGAGGTGCTATATTTGTCGGCAGCAGCTCACAAGCGGAAATAACGAAGTCTGATTTTATTAATAACTTATCTGATACGGTCGGCGGTGCTATTGCAACACGATCAAACGCATCAGGAACAAATTCTTCTTTAAAAATTTCAGGCAGTACATTTAGCGGTAACAATGCTGCTAAAAATGGCGGTGCTATTGCTTCTTATGTTGATACAAATATTACTGATACAAGCTTTGTTAATAATAAAGCAGGAAGTAAAGGCGGTGCTATTTGGGCTAACGGCAATGTCAGCGTTATTGCAAAAGACAGTGATATAGTTTTTGCAGGTAATTCCGCTGAAGATGGCGGCGATATCTATATGGATAATAAATCAACTTCCGGCAGTGTCGGCACTTTGAATCTTAATGCGGGAGAAAATAAAAATATTACAATTTCTGATGGTATTTCAGGGGCAAAACAGTATAATGTAACTTTGGATGGTGCCGGTAAAGTCACTTTTAACTCCGAAATAAAAAATGCCAATATGGAAGTTTCTAACGGTACTTTACATTTAGCGGAAGGAAGTTCTTTAGGAGAGGGGACCTTAGTCAATGTTAAAAATGCAACATTGGATTCTCTGGACGGACAAATAAATAACTACGGAGAAAAAGTTAAAATCGGTAACGGCTCAAAACTAAAATTTGACATAAGTTCTAAAAACAGAACAACTGACAGATTTTCTGCGGCTGATGACCTTTCAGGCACCGTAGGAATTGAAGACTTTAATTTCTTACCTGATACTGTGTTAAGTTCGGATACTATGACTTCGGCTGATATTAAAAATGCTCTTGGTTTAGGTGATGAAGTCCAATTGGAATTACCACAAAAATCATATACAAAATTAACTCCGTTGAGATGGATTAACGCTCAAAGTAATGAAAACGGTATATCATATTCTCCGGCAGGTGATACATATGAATATTTTAACCATTCTGTTATGACAGCCCCTGTTGCAGCTCAGTTGGGCGGATATCTTACTCAATTAGACAGTTACGATGAAGCATTCCGTAATATGGATATGTATATGATTATGTCTAAAAGCATGCGTCAATCAATGAAGTTTAAAAATAAATATGCAGCTGCCGAAACAGACACAAGTGCAATTTATGATAAAACTTTAACTCAGTATGACAATACGGCAATATGGGCAAGACCTTATGCAACATTTGAAAATGTAAGATTAAAACGCGGACCAAAAGTATCTAACGTAGCTTGGGGTTCATATATCGGCGGCGAAACTCAATTATATGACCTTGGTAACGGCTGGGACGGTATGTGGGGACTCTATGCGGGATATAATGGTTCTCACCAAGCTTTTGACGGTATTAGTATATACCAAAATGGCGGTACCTTGGGGCTATCAGGTACATTATATAAAAATAATTTCTTTACCGGTTTAACCGCAAATGCAGGTGCTAACTTAGCAGAGGCTTCTACAAACTATGGAGATGATTCATTTGGCTTGTTTAGAACAGGGGTCGCTTCTAAAACAGGGTACAATATTGAATTTGCTGACGGTAAATTTATTGTACAGCCCAGTTGGTTAATGTCTTATACATTTGTTAATACTGAATCTTATACAACTTCAGGCGGTGTCAAAATTAAACCCTCTGCATTAAATGCATTGCAGCTTGAACCCGGATTAAAATTTATCGGTAATGTTGGTAAAGGTTGGCAGCCATATACGGGATTGAGTATTGTTTGGAATTTATTTGATAAAACAGACTATGTTGCAAGCGACGCTGCTTTACCTGAATTAAGTGTTAAACCTTTCTTTAAGTATGGCTTAGGACTTAGAAAATTATATGGTGAACGCTTTGTAGGATATGGTCAAGCATATTGTACGAGTGGCGGCAGAAACGGTATTGGGTTACAATTTGGCGGAAGATGGACAATATAACTATTTAATTAATCTAAAGAAAAAACCTGCAATTTTGCAGGTTTTTTATACTCAAATTTTATATTTATAAAAAACACTCCTAATAAGGAGTGTAAAACTTGCCTTGAGCCGGACTTGAACCGGCACCAGGGGTGAGCCTGATTGGATTTTAAGTCCAACGCGTCTACCACTTCCGCCACCAAGGCTTGTTCAATCTGTACTATAATATAAAAATTTTTCATTGTCCAGTAAAAAATTTAAAAAAGTTTATCATTATCAAAAAAGAGTTGTTAAAAACTAATTTTGTATGATAAAATTACTACCATAGGTAATAGAATATAAATTATAATTTTATGAATTAATATAAAAAATTTATAAATTTAATATAGCTTAAGTGCACATAAATAGTGCATTTAGAAAGAACGAGGTATAGGAAAATAGATAATAATACTTTAATTATACTTTTTGCGTTTTTATTCTTAGCGTGCTTGCTTTTTTGGCGTGATTCCAGAAAAGGAAAACGTGAAAAAGAACAACTTTTAAAAGATATGGAAGAAAAGAACAGTCTGTATCAAAAAGAAGCAATGATAGCAGCTAAAGAAGCTGTTCAAAAAGATATTGAAAAATTTCAGGAAGAAGCAAAAGAAAGACGACAAGAACTTTCAAAACTTGAGTCAAAACTTTTGAAAAAAGAAGAACAGCTTGAAACTAAAGAGCATGAAATTACTAAAAAAGATACCGAATTACAGCGAAAAATTGATGAAATTACGGATAAGGAAGATTATCTCGCTGATGTTATGCAAAAGCAATTGCAGGAACTTGAAAGGATATCGGGTTTAACTATTGATGAAGCAAAAAATTTACTGCTTGAACAATTAAAAGTTGATTTACAGCAGGAAGCCAATAATTTAATAAGAGAAAATGAAAACCACATAAGAGAAGTTTCTGATGAAAAAGCAAAAGAAATTCTAACCACGGTAATGCAAAGATGTGCAATAGACCAGGTAATAGAATCAACCGTAACATCGGTTAGTTTGCCGTCAGATGAAATGAAAGGGCGTATAATAGGCAGGGAAGGAAGAAATATCAGAACACTTGAAACACTTACAGGAGTTGATTTGATAATTGATGATACTCCTGAAGCAGTTGTACTTTCATGTTTTGACCCTGTAAGAAGAGAAATAGCTAAGTTAGCACTTGAAAAATTGGTAGCAGACGGCCGTATTCACCCTGTTCGTATTGAAGAAATGGTAGAAAAAGCCCGTGTCGAGATAGAACAAAAAATTAAACAAGAAGGTGAAAATGCAGCCATGGAAATGGGCATTATGAACCTCAATAAAGAATTGATAAAGACGTTAGGCAGACTTTATTACAGAACAAGCTACGGACAGAATGTTTTGCTCCATTCGTTAGAAGTCGGACAAATAGCAGGCATGCTTGCGGCGGAAATCGGAGCAAATGTTAAAATAGCAAAACGTGCGGGATTATTGCATGATATCGGAAAAGCTGTTGACCAAACACAAGAAGGAACCCATATAGAGCTTGGTGTTGAACTTGCCCGTAAATACGGAGAACGTGAGGAAATCATACACGCAATAGAAGCACACCACGATGATGTTACGGCAAATACAATAGAAGCCGTACTGGTGAAATTGGCTGATGCCATTTCGGCAGGCAGACCCGGTTCAAGACGTGATACACTTGAAATTTATATTAAAAGATTGCAAAAACTTGAAGAAATAGCATTAAGCTATGACGGAATAAAACAATCTTTTGCGGTACAGGCAGGCAGAGAAATCAGGGTAATTGTTCAACCTGATAAGTTTGATGATCTGGCAAGCACAAGACTGGCAAGAGATATTGCAAAACGTATTGAAGAAGAACTTGATTATCCGGGTCAAATAAGAGTAACAGTAGTCAGAGAAATAAGAACGACAGAAATAGCAAAATAATAATTACAAGATGGAATTATATCCGTGACCCGAAAGACAATAAAAATAATTTTTTTTGGTGATATAGTCGGCAGACCCGGCCGCCGTGCCGTGAAAGAATATATCGCAAATATGCGGCAAAAACCGGACTTTATCATAGCAAATGCTGAAAATGCTTCACACGGGTTCGGGCTGACAAAAAAAAATTATAATGAGCTTTTGTCTTACGGAATAAATTGTTTTACTTCAGGTAATCATATATGGGATAAACGTGAAATTTTTGAGTATATAGACGAGGCAGACCGTCTTATCCGCCCTATAAATTACCCCGAAAATACAAAAGGAACAGGATATGGGATCTTTGATGCAAACGGAGTAAAAGTAGGAGTTATAAATGTTTTAGGCAGAACATTTATGGGGATGTATGATTCACCTTGGCAAATTTTGAATGAAACGATAGACAAAATAAAAAAAGAAACAAACATAATAATAATGGATGTGCATGCGGAAGCCACAGCGGAAAAGATTTGTATGGCAAAATATTATGCACAAAAAGGCGTTACGGGAATATTTGGAACCCATACACATGTTCAAACGGCGGATGAAAAAATATATGAAAACTGCTGTGCATACATAACCGATGCGGGATTTTGCGGAGATGCAAACGGTGTAATAGGCATGGAATATGAAGCATCCGTAAACAGGTTAATAAGTGCCATCCCCGACAGACTGGATGTCTCAGATACAGGATACTGTCAAATAAACGGAGTTTGTATAACCGTTGATGTTTTAACAGGCAGAGCCTTATCCGTAAAAAGAATTAATGAAGAAATAAATATTAGTGAGGAAAAAAAGATTATGAAAGGATAAGGAAGTGAAAGTCGATTTACATATCCACACATCGTATTCCGATGGCGCATTTTCTCCTGAGAAAATTGTCGACACTGCGATAGATGCGGGGCTTGGTGCGATTGCAATTACCGATCACGATAATGTGCTTTCCTACAAAATAGCCCGAGAATATGCAAAAGATAAATCAATAGAAATATTACCGGGAGTTGAGATTAATACCCTTTATAAAGGGTATGAAGTTCATATTTTGGGATATTTTATGGATTTATCAAATAATGATTTTCAAAAATTAATAAAAACCCAGCAACAGGCCAGAGTTAAGCAAACAAAGGAAATTATAGCTTTGCTTGCTAAAAAAGAGGGAATAAAAATAACTCTGGACAGTATAACAAAACAGGTAGCGGAAGGCGGGAGTATAGGCAGACCCCATCTGGCAAAGGCAATAACAAATGCAGGCGGCACTTTAAGTGTTATTGATGCTTATAACAAATATATTAATGATAATTCGCCTGTTTATGTTCAAAGAAAGACGGTATCACCTTTTGATGCGGTAGAAGTAATATATGATGCGGGCGGTATTCCTGTTTTTGCGCATCCGTTTGATGTTGATATAGCTGACCAATTGGCAAAAGAAATGATGAACTTCGGACTAAGAGGTTTAGAAGCATATCACAGAAAACATTCGCCTGCTATTATCGAATATTTTTCAACTTTGGCAGAAAAATACGGGCTGATAATAACCGGCGGGTCGGATTTTCATGCCCCTAACCCGAATAACGGAAATATAATTATGGGCAAAAATTTTGTACCCGAATGGATTTATGATGAACTTATGAAAGAGAAGCGCAGAAGGGAACTTGCAGAGTGAAAAATCTTTCTTTCAGTTTGTTTAATGTAATTTCTGTGTTTTTGATAATAATATTAATAATACTGATAGCTGTGCCGTTCAACTTGATAAATATTGAACAAGCTCAAAGAATTGCCAAATGGAAGTCCGAGTACGAAAAACTCAACTATTGTTTTGAATTGGTAAATATTCATGAGGGCTCCATCGTTCCGTCAAATGAAGAAGCAGGTAAAATAGTTAATGAAGACTTTATATTGGAGCGCATAAAGCCTTATTTTAATTTTAAAGACGAATATTTTATCAGTCTGAAAAAATATAAATACAAAAAAATGAATTCAAGTCCGATAAAAAAGGATTATAAGTTTTATTTTGATAAATTTATAACTGATAAAACGGGAATGCTGATATCGTTAAAACAAAATGATGTAAAAATTATCAGCGAAAATCAGCCGTTATATTTTATGTTTACGGATATAAACGGAACTGAAAAGCCAAACAGAATAGGACAGGATATATTTTTTATAAGCATATATAAAAATAAGGTTGAAGCATTAGGCAATAACCGAAGTCATGCCAAATTAAAAATGAATTGTTCACCCATAGGCAGCGGATTATATTGCAGCCGATACTACCTATCGGGCGGACGGTTTTAAATTTGAGTAAATGACATGTTTATGATAAAAAATAAGTAACTCAGAATAAATAAGGAGAAAATTAATGACAGAGAAGAGAGTATGGTTATTCAAGGAAGGAAACGCAACAATGCGTAATCTGCTTGGAGGTAAGGGAGCAAATTTGGCAGAAATGACAAATTTGGGATTGCCTGTTCCTCCGGGATTAACAATAACAACAGAAACTTGTATGGATTATATTAATAACGGGAATAAAATGCCCCAAGGTTTAATGGATGAAGTCAAAGAAAAATTAAAAACAGTTGAACAACAAGCAGGTAAAAAATTTGGGGATAAAACAAATCCGCTGCTTGTTTCGGTTCGTTCAGGTGCAAGAATATCAATGCCGGGGATGATGGAAACAATATTAAACCTCGGTTTGAATGATGAAACAGTAGAAGCTATGGTTAAATTAACAAATAATCCCAGATTCTGCTATGACAGTTACAGAAGATTTTTAACAATGTTTGGTTCCGTTGCTTGGGAAATGGACAGACAAAAATATTTTGAATCCGAAGTAGAAAAAGTAAAAGAACGTGAAAACGTTAAATCAGATACACAAATTAGTGCTGAAGGCTGGAAATCATTGATACCGATTTATAAAAAAGTTATAAAAGAAGTAACGGGAAAAGAATTTCCGCAAGATCCTTATGTTCAGCTTCAAGAAGCTATTGAAGCCGTATTCAGAAGCTGGAACATTCCAAGAGCCGTTGCATACAGAAATATGAATAAAATAGACCATAACTATGGTACCGCAGTAAATGTACAAACAATGGTATTCGGAAATATGGGTGATGACTGTGCAACAGGTGTTTCATTCACAAGAAACCCGGCAACCGGCGAAAATAAATTCTACGGTGAATATTTAACAAACGCACAGGGTGAAGATGTTGTAGCAGGTATAAGGACTCCAAAACCTATTGCAATGCTTGAAACAGAAATGCCTGATTTGTATAAACAGTATGTTGATATAGCAAAGAAACTTGAACTTGGCTATAAAGATGTTCAGGATATGGAATTTACGATTGAAAAAGGTAAATTATACATTCTGCAAACAAGAAACGGTAAAAGAACAGCAGCTGCAGCAGTAAGAATAGCCGTTGAAATGCATGAAGAAGGCATAATAACAAAAGAAAGAGCAATACAACTGGTTGACCCGTACAGCGTAAATCAAATATTACTGCCATGCTTTGATACAAAAGCAATGGAAGAGGCTAAAAAGATTTCAACCGGTGTAAATGCATCCCCGGGTGCTGCGGTCGGTAAAATCGTATTTGATACTGAAGAAGCAGCAAAACGTGGTGAAGCAGGCGAAAAAGTTATTCTTGTACGTATAGAAACATGCCCTGATGATATTCACGGAATGGCAGTTTCTCAAGGTGTATTAACCTTAAGAGGCGGAGCTACATCCCATGCTGCTGTTGTTGCAAAAGGTATGGGTAAACCTTGCGTTTCAGGCTGCGAAGATATTAAAATTGATTTAGCAAATGAAACATTAACAGGTGCAGATGGAACCGTTTACCACAAAAATGATGTTATTTCATTAGACGGCGGTAAGGGGCTTGTTATGGCCGGTGCTGTTAAACTGGTTGAAGCAAAAATTGATGACAATTGGAATAAATTCTTTACTTGGGTAAATGAAATCAAAAAACTACATGTTGAAGCTAACGCAGATACGCCAAAAGATATTGAAAATGCTTTAAAATTCGGTGCTGAGGGTGTCGGATTATGCAGAACGGAACATATGTTTATGGATCCCGATAGGCTTCCTTGGGTACAAAAAATGATTATTGCAGGAACCCCTGAAGCAAGAAAAGAAGCATTAGATAAGTTATTACCAATGCAGTATTCAGACTTCTATGCAATGTTCAAAGCATTGGGTGATAAACCGTTAACGGTAAGACTTTTAGACCCACCGTTACATGAATTTCTGCCTGATAAAGAATCTTTAATAGCGGAAGTTGCAACATTAAAGGCTCAAGGCAAAGACGCAAAAGAAAAAGAAGAATTATTGCATGTAGTTGAAGGGTTATCGGAATCTAACCCGATGATGGGATTAAGAGGATGCAGACTCGGTTTAACATATCCCGAAATTAACGAAATGCAGGTAAGAGCTATATTTGAAGCTTGCTGTGACCTTAAAAAAGAAGGTCATAACGTTCAACCTTGGGTTATGATTCCTTTAATCGGGCATGTTAACGAACTTAAAGTTGCTAAAGAAATTCTTGTTCGTGTAGCAAAAGAAGTTATGGCTGAAAAAGGAGTTGAAGTTGAATATAAATTTGGTACTATGATAGAAATTCCTCGTGCTGCTTTAACGGCTGATGAGATAGCTGAGTATGCGGAATTCTTCTCATTTGGTACAAACGATTTAACTCAAATGACATTCGGCTACTCAAGAGATGATGCTGAAGGTAAGTTCTTAAACAGATATGTAGAACAAAAAATATTACCGTCTAATCCTTTTGCAACATTAGATACAAAAGGTGTAGGTCAGTTAATTGAAATGTCAATGGAAAAAGGTAAAAAGGTTAACTCAAAACTTGTAGGCGGTGTTTGCGGTGAACATGGCGGCGACCCTGACAGTGTTAAATTCTGCAATAAGATAGGATTAGATTATGTATCTTGTTCTCCGTTCAGAATTCCACAGGCAAGATTAGCCGCAGCACAAGCTGTTGTAGAACAATCAAAATAAAAATAAGAATACAAAAAAGTGAGAAGCGGGACACAATTTGTGTCCCACTTCTCTCAATATTATGACTAATAACAGCATATTTGTGAGGAAATTCTGTTGTTTTTTACTAATTCATTGGTCTGAATACAATTATCGGAAAAAGATGTAATATAAAATATTGCTCCTTTATGTTCTTGCAGCAGATAAAACAGTTAGGAATTTGATGATGAGTGATGATAAAGAAAATATTGAGAAAAATGTTGGGTTTTAACACAACAACAATAAAAAGCAATTAAAATAACAACTTGTATTATTTAATAAAAAAGGGAGGCTGCTAAATGCAGCCTCCCTTTTATTTATTGTTTATTGTTATTTTTCATCATTCCAAGAGTACATTTTTCTGAGTTCTTTACCTACTTTTTCAAGTTGATGTTCAGCTTTAACTTTTCTCGTAGCTAAAAAATGCGCTCTATTGGCAGCTCTGTTTTCCGTAATCCATTTTCCGGCGAAAGTACCGTCTTGGATTTCCGAAAGAATTTTTTTCATTTCTTTCTTAGTTTCATCGGTAATAATACGTTTACCTGTTTCATAATCACCAAATTCGGCAGTATCAGAAATAGAATATCTCATTTTTGAGAATCCGCCCTGATAAATAAGGTCAACAATTAATTTCATTTCGTGGATACATTCAAAATAAGCATTTTGGGGATCATATCCTGCTTCAACAAGCGTTTCAAATCCTGCTTGCATTAAAGCTGTAACCCCGCCGCAAAGAACGGCTTGTTCACCAAACAGGTCTGTTTCGGTTTCTTGTCTGAAAGTTGTTTCAAGTACGCCTGCTCTTGCTCCTCCGATGCCTGCCGCATATGCCAAAGCATTTTCTAAAGCTTTACCGGTAGCATTTTGATATACAGCAACCAAACAAGGTACGCCTTTACCTTCAACATATTCGCTTCTTACCGTATGACCCGGGCCCTTTGGTGCTATCATTACTACATCAACATCAGATGGAGGAACTATTTGATTAAAATGAATATTAAATCCGTGTGCAAATGCTAAAGTTTTGCCTGCACTTAAATTTGGAGCTATTTGTGATTTATAAATGTCCGCTTGTTTTTCATCAGGCAGTAAAATCATAATAAAATCAGCTAATTTAGAAGCTTCTTCAACAGTGGTAACTTTTAGTCCAGCATCTTGTGCTTTTTGCCAAGATTTTGAACCGTTATATAATCCAACGACAACATTTATTCCGCTTTCATGCAAATTTAAAGCGTGAGCATGCCCTTGGCTTCCGTAACCTATGATTGCAACAGTTTTTCCTTTTAAAAGACTCAAATTACAATCAGCTGCATAATAAATTTTTGCCATAATAACCTCTTTTCCTGTATTTGCTTATTAAAAATGCTCTTATTTTAGTGTAAAACTTAAAAAATCTTAGTCAATAATTTAATTTGTGTTAAAATTTTACTAATAAGACTTTATTATAAAACTTGGAGCAGTTTATGACTACTGAACAAATAAGTAATACCGAAAAGATGACCGGTGCGAGAATGTTTTTGGAATGTCTGAAAAAAGAGGGCGTAGATAAAATATTCGGTTATCCCGGAGGGGTAATATTACATATATATGATGAATTATATAATTGTGATTATATAAAGCATTATTTGGTGAGGCATGAGCAGGCTGCTGTTCATGCTGCTGAGGGATATGCCAGAGTTACGGGAAAACCCGGGGTTGTCCTTGTAACATCGGGTCCCGGGGCTTGTAATACTGTTACGGGAATCGCTAATGCTTATTATGACAGCTATCCTCTGGTAGTTTTTACTGGTCAGGTTGATTCTAAACTCATCGGTAACGATGCTTTTCAGGAAGCTGATATTGTAGGTATGACACGTACTTGCTGTAAGCATAATTATTTGGTTAAAAATATTTCTGATTTACCAAGGGTTATAAAAGAATCTTTTCACATAGCCAAAACAGGCAAACCGGGTCCTGTTGTAGTTTCATTGCCTAAAGATGTTTTGACGGCAAAAACGGATTTTGAATATCCCGATAAGATTAATCTCCCGGGATATAATCCCAACTATGAAGGACACCCAATACAATGCAGACGTGCATTAAAATTGTTATGTGAAGCACAACGCCCTGTTATTATATCTGGCGGAGGTGTTATTCATTCCGAGGCAAGTGCTGAAATTACAGAACTCGCTAAAAAATTGAATATTCCGATTGCCACAACACTTATGGGCATTGGTACATATCCTCAGGATAATGAACTTTCTCTCGGAATGCTCGGTATGCATGGTAATTATTGGGCAAATTTAGCGGTTAGCAATTGTGATGTATTATTTGCTGTCGGAACAAGATTTAATGACAGAATTACAGGCTATTTAAAGAGCTTTTGTAAAAATGCCAAAGTTATACATGTTGATATTGACCCTTGCTCCATAAGTAAAAATGTACATGTTGATATTCCGATAGTAGGTGATGCTAAAAATGTATTAAACGTTATGCTTAATGAATTTAATACGGGGAAATATAATTTTAATAAAGAAATGCGGCAAGCTTGGATTAAAGAAATACAACTTTGGAAAGAAAAACGGGCAATGAAAGCTGTTGAAAACGGTAAAATGAGCCCTCAATGCGTAATAGAAAGAATATACGAAAAAACAAAAGATAAAAATGCAATAATAGCAACCGAAGTCGGGCAGCATCAGATGTGGACCGCACAATTGTATAAATTTACAAAACCTCGTCAATTAATAACCTCAGGGGGATTAGGCACAATGGGCTTTGGTTTTCCGGCAGCAATGGGTGCTCAAATTGCCGCTCCCGACAGGCTTGTATTTAATATTGCAGGTGACGGCAGTATTCAAATGAATATACAAGAACTTATGACCTGCGTAGATTATAAAATTCCGGTAAAAATAGCTGTTATTAATAACGGATACTTAGGCATGGTGCGCCAATGGCAGGAAAAATTATTTGATAAACATTATTCTCAAACTCATATAACATCGCCAGATTATGTTAAACTGGCTCAAGCATACGGCGTCTTGGGGTTAAGAATAACTCAGGAAAATCAAATAGATGAAGCTTTAGATAAAGCAATTGCTTACGATGGTCCTGTTATAATGGATTTTGTTGTTGAACCGTTTGAAATGGTTTATCCTTGGGTGCTTGCGGGTAAACCTTTAAATGAAGTTATACTATCCAGCCAACAGGCAATATAGGGGAAATTTTTATGAAACATACAATTTCTATATTGGTTAAAAATGAAGCGGGGATTCTTTCTTCGGTATGTGATTTATTCTCATCCAGAGGTTATAATATAGAGAGTTTAACAGTGGCTTCTACTATCGATAATGTATTTTCACGTATAACAATTGTTACGTCGGGTGATGATATTGTCATAGAACAAATTTGTAAACAATTGAACAGGTTAATTAATACAATTAAGGTGGTAGAACTGCCTAAATCTGCCGATAAATGTATTGATAGAGAATTAATATTGTGTAAAGTAACGGCAAAAGACGATGCCAGAAACGAAATTTTAAGAATCTCGGAAATTTTCGGGGCTAAAATTATTGATGTCTCACCCGATATTTATACACTTGAATACACGGGAGATAACAGGCAGGTTATGGCGTTTATTTCACTTTTAAAACCTTTGGGTATAAAAGAAATAGTTCGCTCCGGCATGGTAGCTATCACACGAGAAAATCAGTTTATAAACATACATAAATAAAAAATTCGATATCTTACTTATGGAAAAATAATAATGTTTATGGTTATATTTTCTTGTAAAAAAAAGAGGAGTTTTTTATGAAGAAAATATTTTCATTATTACTTTTAGGTTTTGTATTGGTTATAGGTTCGGTGATATTTACACAAAAAGCACAAGCCGCAAACTATACTCAAGTTGAAGCAGCACACATACTGGTACCGACCGAGCAAGAAGCTGTTGATATCAGAAATGAAATAGTTACGGGTGCTCAAGATAGAGCAGCTTTATTCAATAATTTTACGGCTGCCGCAAAAAAATATTCAAAATGCCCATCAGGTAAAGCAGGAGGTGTTCTTGGCTGGTTTGGCAGAGGCGATATGGTTCCCGAATTTGAAAAAGTAGCTTTCGAAATGCCGTCAGGTCAGGTTTCAGAACCGGTTAAAACCCAATTCGGCTGGCACTTAATTTATGTTATATCAAAGAAGTAACATCGTAAAATTTGATATTTTGTTTAATATCAGTTGTTTCGCTTGAAGCAACTGATATTTTATATTCATTAATATTGGTGGTATATTTGCTTTTTGCAGTTTGTTGAAGCTTATATACGGCTTCATATAAAGTCCATAGCTCATAAAACTCATCTAAAGAGCCGATTTTTAAGTCAAAATTCATTCTTTGTGCTATTGGTTTAAAATCTTTCGGCCGCACTTTTTCAATATCCATTCCCACGGGTGATTTGTCAAAACATACCGCTACCATTTCCAATGAGTGTGAAATACTAAATTCAATATCGGAATTTTTAAATTTGGGTTTATTATTGACTATTTGAATTTCACTATTTTCAATTTGATAAAAATTTTTTGCCGCATATTGGACAATAGCACGCCCTATATTGTGTTGAGAATTTTTTGTTTTTTCACATTTGCTGTAAAAAATATCCATATTACAAGCTCAAATAATAATCTTTTAAAAGTTTTGTATCAGTTTCTATATTCGGACTTTCACAAACTAAAACGCCTTTTACGTCAAATTTTTTCAGTGCTTTTAAAAAGTCCTTATAATTCATATCACTATCTTCAAAAATCAAATGATTTTTTTCGCCCTTTACACCGTATTCAATACCTGCAATGTGCATGTGCATATTATTTAGAACATCTTGACCTAACTCTTTAGCGCTGTATTCAATCATTTTGCAAAAATCGTCGTAAGTATTAAATTCTCCGTTGGAACGGGCGTGTATATGAGCAAAATCAATGCAGGGCAATACTTGTTTAAATTCTTTTGATAATTTAACAATTTCTTCTAAAGTACCCCATTGAGTGCCTTTTCCCGTTGTTTCGGGTCGTACCCAAATATTATTATTTTCTTCATCTAAAACGGTGCAAATTTTTTCCATTGAATTATAAACTGTTTTATAAACATCATCAGGATGAAGCCCCATATAAAATGCGGCGTGAAAGGTTATGCTGTATGCCCCCAGTTGATTTCCCATTCGAGCGGTTTCTAAAATTCTTGTAATACTTGCGTCAATTTTTTCACTTTCTTGGGAGTTTAAATTAATGTAATACGGCCCATGACAGGTAACAGCATTATTTTTGGCAAAATTTTTAACAAGTTCCTTATTTATATCAGTCATTCTGACACCATGAACGAACTCAATCTCAAGTCCGTCAAGGTTCATATTTGAAAGTATTTCAAGCCCTATTTTGTACCCTTTATTTTCGGAAGCCAAAGGAAGTCCTGCCGTAACAAAATTAAGTTTATTCACTTTGTAATATTTCTCCCTTTTTTGGATTGAGCCGTTCAACAAAATCTCGTCCCGATGAAATAAAGAATCCGCCGTATTGCAATGAATCAATTTCAAGTATATCTTGACCGCAAGCTATTTTTAAAGCGTTTTTTGTATCATATATGCTTCCTGGTGTTAAATTATGATGTTTTGAAATGACATAAGCGGAATTTATCCTTAAAATAGTACCTTTATAGCATGTTAAAGCCCCAATAAAAGGATTAAGCGCCCTTATAAATCTTTCTATTTCTTCAGCAGACTTAGACCAATCAATGAAAATATTCTTTTTTTCATAAGAAAGAGTTTCGGCAGTTCTGTAAGCACCGCCTTTGGGCTGCGGATTTCTTGGAAATTCATGTGTTTCGTAATAATCAAGCGCTTCATACAGCATTGATGCGCACATTTGGTTAGTTCTGTAAAACAGGGTTCCCATTGTTTCATTAAGGTCTATTCCAAATCTGTATTGCGAAATAATATCTCCGGTATCAAAATTTTCATCCATATAGTGAAGAGTAATGGCAGATTCTTCTTCACCGTTAATAATAACGTGAGAATACGGATTTGCACCTCTATAATCGGGCAATTTTGAAGGATGCAAATTAATAAAGCCGTCTTTTGTCAATTGCAGGAGTTCTTTAGGCAGCTTTTTATTAAAAGAAGCCACAACCCCCAAATCTGCTTCCAAATTTTTAACTCTTTGCAAAAACCCTTTATCACTCAGGCTGATATTATAATCGATAACTTCAAACCCGAGGTCTTGCGCTGTTTGAACCATTAATTTATTTGTAGGGTCATCTTTAGCAGGAGGAATAACTCCAACTATATTAATTCCGTTAGAAGCAAGTTTCCTGAGGCATACAAGCGCCATATCAGGCATTCCGACAAACAATATTTTCTTTTTATACTTTTTATCCGACATACTTTTTTCCATAGTTATTATACCAAAAAAATTGCTTTTAATTTAAATGTTTTTTTTATAGAATAATTAAGGTAATACGAGGTGTAAATATGTTAGATATCAGAATGATTAGGGAAAATCCCGATAAAGTTAACGAATTGTTAAAAAGAAGAAACCCCGATTTATCAATAGACGGGATAATAGAAATTGATACAAAAAGGAGAAAAGTTCAAGCTCAAGCTGACGAATTGCGAGCTAAACGAAAAAATATGTCACAAGAAATCGGTATAATGAAAAAACAAGGCAAAAATACCGATGAAATACAGGCTCAAGTTAAGCAAATGGGTGAAGAAATAAAATCATTGGAAGAACAAGAACAACAACTTGATTCCGACCAAAGAAATCTGTTGCTGTCTACCCCGAACATTCCTGATGAAACAACACCAATAGGACTATCTGAAAATGATAACGTCGAAATTAAAAGAGTAGGCGAGGTTAGAAAAGTAAACTTTGAACAAAAAGCACACTGGGATATATGTGTAGCAAAAGATATTGTTGATTTTGAGCGTGGTGTAAAGCTTGCTCAATCAAGATTTTCATTGTACAGAGGTAAAGGCGCACAGCTTGAACGTGCTATTATAAACTTTTTCTTGGATACTCATACACAAGAGCATGGTTATGAAGAAATACTTCCGCCCGTAATGGTTAATGCGGCAGCTATGACAGGAACGGGACAATTACCGAAATTTGCTCAGGATATGTATAAATGTGTTGATGAAGATTTGTATCTTATTCCAACGGCAGAAGTACCTGTCACCAATATTTATTCGGGTGAAATATTAAACGAAGAAGATTTGCCCAAATATATGACGGCATATACACCTTGTTTCAGACGAGAAGCAGGCTCTGCCGGCAAAGATACAAGAGGCTTAATCCGTCAGCATCAGTTTAATAAAGTAGAACTTGTAAAACTTACAACCCCCGAAACCAGTGTTGAAGAACACGAAAAACTTACAAGAAATGCGGAACGAGTACTTGAATTATTGGAATTGCCATATAGACGAGTAGCTCTTTCAACGGGAGATATAGGTTTTTCCGCAAGAAAATGCTATGACTTAGAAGTATGGCTTCCATCATACGGAACATATAAAGAAATATCCAGCTGCTCTAACTTTGGCGATTTCCAAGCACGCAGAGCCAATATACGTTACCGTTCAAAAGAAACGGGCAAACCTGTTTTTGTTCACACATTGAATGGTTCAGGGTTGGCTGTCGGAAGAACATTCGCTGCAATACTTGAAAACTTCCAAAATGAGGACGGCTCGGTTACAATCCCTAAAGTTTTGAGAAAATATACGGGATGGGATATTCTGTAATGAAAAAAGGGTTATTTATAACTTTTGAAGGTGCCGACGGTTCGGGTAAAACGACACAATTAAATAAAGTAAAAACTTTTTTGGAAAACAAAGGATATGATGTTGTTGTTACAAGAGAACCGGGGGCACTTGAAACAGGGAAAAAAATACGAGAAATACTTCTTCACGCATCAGAACCCGTTGCTGACAGGTGCGAGATGTTTCTTTTCCTTGCGGATAGAGCGCAGCATGTTGAAACTTTTATAAAACCCGCATTAATCGAAGGTAAAATTGTCTTATGCGACAGGCATACCGATTCTACCATTGCATACCAAGGTTACGGACGTAATCAGGATATTGAACTTTTAAAATCTTTAAATAAAATTGCGGTGAATGAAATAGTTCCCGATTTAACATTGTTATATGATGTTTCGACCAAAACCGCTCTGGCAAGAGTCGGTTCCGATAAAGACCGAATGGAATCGGCAGGCATTGAATTTCATACAAAGGTTCGTAACGGTTACTTGGAACTTCAAAAGGAAAATCCGCAAAGAATTAAGTTAATAAATGCAAATAATTCAATAGAAACTGTGTTTGAAGATACAAAAAATATTATAATGGATTTGTTACAAAAAGTATAAGGAGAGCACATGCCTGAAAAGTTTAGAAGATGGTATGATAATGACCCGATATTAAAAGAAGCGTTAGAACTTTTAAAATTACAGCCCGAAGATAAAAAGACAGCGGCGGCTGATTTTATTATATCCTTGCAGGAGCAGGTCGCTCAAGATGTAATTGAAAGGATATACGGGCTGACAAAGGAATTTTCAAAAAACGGTAACAGATGGTATGATACTGATCCTGTAATGTTAAGAGCCATTGAATTATTAAGGGAAGCACCGGCTAAAACTCAAAGAATAGCAGCATTAAAGCTTTTATTGGCTATGGAAAACAATGATATGTCTTCCTTGGAACAGGAAGAAAATGAATAGCAGTACTCTTAAAGATATTCAAAATCAAAATGATAAAAGAGGAATTGAGATTCAAAACGTCGGTGTAAACGGTGTTGAAGTACCGCTATTAATAGAAAGAAAGAATGCGGATAGTCAAGTTGTATCTGCAAAAGCACGTTTAAGTGTTACTTTGCCTCATAATTACAGGGGTACTCATATGTCAAGATTTATAGAGGTTTTAAGTGATTATTCCAGACGAAACCTTTTGGGTGTTGATATAAAAGGACTTTTATATGATGTAAAAAATAAGCTTGAGTCCGAGTGCGCACATGTTAAATTTGAATTTAAGTATTTTATAAATAAAAAAGCCCCGATAAGTGAGATGGAATTTCCCGTCGGTTACGATTGTTCTTTTCAGGGAGATTTAAATGGGGATGATTATAAATTTATTCTCGGAGTAAAGGTGCCTATAACTACTTTATGTCCTTGTTCAAAAGAAATTTCAAAATATTCCGCTCATAATCAAAGAACAATGGTAAAAGTAAAAGTCAGTTATAAAGAAAATGATATAATCTGGATAGAAGATTTGGTTGAAAAGGTGGAAAGCTGCGGTTCAAGCCAAGTATATTCAATATTGAAAAGATGCGATGAAAAATACGTAACGGAAGCAGCCTATGAAAATCCTAAATTTGTTGAGGATGTTTTAAGAGATGTTATTTGCATTTTAAATGAAGATGAAAAAGTGACATTTTATGATGTAGAAGTTGAAGCGCAGGAGAGTATACATAATCATAATGCGTGGGCAAAGCAAACACAAGAAAAATAAGATTTGGAGATAAACAATGAAAGAACTATTTAACGATTACGTACAGTCTTTAGAAACATATATAATGATACAAATAAAAATGGAAACGGCGAGGCTGGCTCCTGAATTAACGGCAAAAGGACGTGCACCGATTTCTCTGGCAATGGGTGCTCCTGTTGAAAAGCCTCCGCAATTGGTTACGGATAAAATAAAAGAGTATGCATCAACAGACGGGATGCATACATACACGCTTGTAAAAGGTGAATCATATTTGTTGGACGAAATTGCTAAAAATATGAAAAAACGTACGGGCGTTGATTTTGATGCGAAATCTGAAATATGTGCTTTAATCGGCTCTAAAGAGGGTATTGCAAACTTAATAAGAGCTTTGATAAACCCTAAAACCGACATGAAAGACAGAGATATTGTATTAATACCTGACCCGGGGTATGCTTCATATAAAGAAATGGTAAAAGTTTCGGGCGGATTTGGTTATGGTATACCCTTAACTCCCGAAAATAATTATATGCCTGACTTGGATGAAGCAATGAATAATCTTGAAAAAGACGGGTATGATAAAAATAAAGTTAAAGCATTAGTGATAAACTACCCGAATAATCCTTTGGGGGCAGTTTGTACAAAAGAATATTTGCAAAAAGCGGTAAATTTTTGCAAAAAACATCATATTCTTTTAATATCTGATGCCGCATATATTGATTTAACATTTGAGAATGCACCAAAAGCTCATAGTGTATTTGAGATTGAAAATGCAAAAGATGTGGCTGTTGAATTTTACAGTTTTTCAAAACCATACTCTATGACGGGATGGAGAATAGGCTGGGTATGCGGAAATTCCGATGCGGTCGGAATATTGGGAAAACTTAAGTCAACGATAGATACGGGTATATATAAGCCTATTCAAAAGGCTGCTTCGGATATATTAAATTCTAAAGAGGGTGATGAATATATAGTTGAGGCAAATAAGAGGTTTGAAAGAAAACAAAAAATTGTAGTAGACGGATTTAAAGAACTTGGCTGGCCGATGGATAAAATTAATCCGCCAAAAGCTACGTTTTATCTGTGGCTTCCTATTCCTCCAAAATATAAAACGTCAAAAGAATTTACCGATGACGTATTAAAAACTTCCGGTGTTGTGCTGGTTCCGGGTAACGGTTTCGGCAATAACGGCGAGGGTTGGTTCAGAATGTCTATTGTTGCATCGGAAGAGCAGATGCATGAAGTAATAAAGCGTTTAAAAGAAGACGGTTTTTATTTTGAATAGAGGTTCCGTATGGAGAATAAAATTTCTGTTGTAATAAATACATATAATTGCGAAAAGACATTTAAAGAGTGCCTTGAATCGGTAAAAAATTTTGATGAAATAGTTGTATGTGATATGTATTCAACAGATAAGACACTTGAAATTGCAAAAGAATATAATTGCAAAATAGTAATGCATGAAAATGTAGGTTTTGCTGATCCTGCAAGACATTTCGCAATCTCAAATGCTTCAAACGAGTGGGTATTGGTTTTAGATTCGGATGAAGTTGTAAGCGAAGAATTGAAAAACTATTTGTATGAATTTATTAAAAATGAAAAAAATTATACGGCACTTGCAATGCCGAGAGTAACCTACGGGTGGGGTGAACCGTTAGAGGTATTATATCCCGATATAATTACAAGATTCTTTAAACGTGATTTGGTAGTCTATCCTCCTTATGTCCATGGTGTAGCTTATGTAACAGAGGGCGAAACTTTAAAATTAACCAAAAAAGATAAAAATTTGGCTATTATACATATTCAAAACAGAACTGTATCGGGTTGGCTTAAAATCATTGATACTTATACAGATTGGGAAATTGAAAAATTAAAACAAAAGAATAAAAATATCAATTTTTGTTATCATACATGGAAAAGTTTATGGATAATTTTTGAAAAATTCTTTTTTAAAGGCGGATATAAAAACGGGATTCGTGGTTTTATAATCTGCGTATTAATGTTTGGCTTATATAAATTTATTGTAGGCTGCAAGTGGTGGGAATACAAATTAAAGGAAAATAAATAGTGTTTGATAAATTAAAATCAATGTTTCAAAAAAAAGAAAATAAACATGTTAAGTATCTTAGCTGCGAGTATATTCAGCATGGGTTTAACGTTGATTATGAAGATATAAAGATGTGCTGTTTTAATTGTCACGAGGGCGGCGGAAGACAAATTCTGATTGATAATTATAAAGGTGAAATGATTGATTGGAATAAGTTTTTTAAAGAAAAACGCAAAATGCGTGAGCTTAATAAAAAAGGCATAACTTTAGACAGATGTAAGGGGTGTTTTTTCTTAAAAGAGAGAGAATGGGATGATGAAGATTATATAAATTATATGGTATTTAACCACTGGACTCAATGTAATTGCAAGTGTAAGTACTGTTTTACAAATGAACAGTCGGATTATTTTAATGCAAGAAAAAATTATAATATGTATCCCGTAATAAAAAAACTTGCAGATATGGGAAAAATCAGAGGCGGAGGAGAAATAGGTTTTGGAGGCGGAGAACCTGCATTATTGCCTGAATTTGAACCGATGGTTAATATGCTTTTAGATTGCGGATGTGACAATATAAGAGTACATTCATCAGGAGTTAAGTATTCTCAAGCAATCGAACGAGGTGTTCGAGAGGGAAAACTTACCGTTGTCGTTTCAGTTGACTCGGGATGTCCTGAAACATACGAAAATATTAAGCGGGTAAATCATTTTAATAAAGTCTGGGAAAACCTTGCAAAATATGCTCAGGCTCAAACGGAGAATAAATATAAAGTTAAAACAAAATACATAATCTATCCGTCTTTTAATGATAATAAAGAAGAGATTGATAAATTTTTCGATTATACTGTCAAAGCAGGAATCAACAGTGTTGTTCTTGATGTTGAGGGTGGGTGGTATATAAATAATAAGTATAAAATCCCCGATTATTTATATGAACTGTTGGAATATGCCGAAAATAAAACAAAAGAACTTAATATGCAGTTTGTAGAGTTTTATGACAGAGCAAACGATATGCGAATACACAAGGAAGAATATATTAAACTCAGAGATAATGAAAATAAACCTTCTTAATACATATAAACATTATTTTTCAGAACTTATAATACTTGCATTTCCAATTTTAATCGGGCATTTAGGTTATACTCTAATCGGCGCCACCGATATATTGGTTGTTGCAAAATACAGTATAGATGCACTAGCTGCAATCAGTATTGCAAATTCGATACTGTTTACAATTTTTTTCTTCGGACTGGGTATTACGACCGCTATTTCAATAATATTATCGAATATGAGAGGTGCTAAACAGGGGATAAAAAAATACTTGTTTTCAAGTTTGGTGTTTTCTTTATTTTTAGCGTGTTTATTTACATTTTTGTGCTATATGACAAAGTTTATGGTTCCGTATATGGGGTTTGAAGAAAAACTTGTGCCGTATATTCAGCAGTATATAAGTATTGTATCATTTTCCATATTCGGGGTATATTTATTTGATGCAATAAAACAGTTTCTGCAAGCATATGAAATCGTAAATTTTCCTAATATTTTACTGTTGTTGACAGTAGTTGTAAATTTAATATTTGATGTATTGTTCGTGTTTGGGTGTTCTATATTTCCTGCAATGGGTGTAAAAGGTGCCGCAATTGCCACATTATTGGTCAGGATGTTAACAGCTGTTGTAATGTTTATATATATTTTTAGGTTTATTGATTTTAAATCCCGATTGGATTTTTCATATATGAAACAATTAATAAAAGTCGGTTCACCAATTGGTGCCGCATTTTTATTGGAATTTTTAGCGTTTAATATTATAACAATACTTGTCGGCCGAGAAGCAGGGATATTGGCAGCCGTACATAATATACTTGTAACAATATCTTCAGCGTCATTTATGGTGCCTTTAGCTATATCAACGGCAGTAGCCGTAAAAGTATCATATTTTTTCGGAGCGGAAAAACCGATAGAAATAAAAAAATATGCATATTCGGGGTTAATAATGGGCGTAGGTTTTATGGCTTTTGCGGGAATCATTCTTGCTTTATTTCCCGAACAATTGATAAAGCTGTTTACATCAGACAAAGAAGTTTTAAAAATAGCGATTCCGTTAGTAAGTATTGCCGCAATGTATCAAGTATTTGACGGTTTTCAGGTGGTATCGGGAGGCATTTTAAAGGGATTTAAAATGACCAAATTTGTTTCGGCGGCAGTATTAACGGGATATTGGTTAGTCGGCATGCCGGCAGCTATATTATTTGTCGGTAAATATCATTTATCTCTGAGAGGATACTGGCTTTCACTTGCAATATCTTTATGTGTTATGGGATTTGTACAGGCGGCTGCCGCAAGATACAAGTTTAACAAAATAAACAAATAATATACAATTTTAGCTGCGTAAGTTATAATAAAATTATGGTTTTAATAGTTTTTTGAACGGGTTAATATGGAAGAGAATTTGAAATATAAAAGGATACTTTTGAAGTTGTCGGGGGAAGCGCTTTTAGGCAGCCAAGAGTTTGGAATTGACCATCATCCTTTGGAAATGATAGCTCAGGAAATTAAAACGGCATATGATGCAGGAGCTCAGGTCGCTATTGTTGTCGGTGGAGGTAATATATTCAGAGGCGTTAAAAATTCCGCTAAATACGGAATGGATCAGGCAACGGGCGACTATATCGGGATGCTTGCAACAGTTATGAATGCTATCGCACTTCAAAGTGCATTAAGAAAAATCGATGTACAATGCAGAGTCCAAAGTGCAATAGATATGGATAAAATAGCAGAACCTTATATAAGATTTAAAGCTATAAGACACTTAGAAAAATCAAGAGTGGTAATATTTGCGGCAGGAACGGGGAATCCGTTTTTTACAACAGATACGGCAGCAGCATTAAGAGCATCGGAACTTGGAGCTCAAGTCATGCTAATGGCTAAAAACGGTGTGGACGGGGTATACTCTGATGACCCAAGAATCAACCCTAATGCCAAAAAATACAGTTCTATTACTTATGATGATATTATCATTAAAGGGCTTAAAGTTATGGATACCGCATCATGCGCTCTATGTAAACAAAATTCTATACCCATTGTGGTATTTGATTTTGCCGCAAAAGGCAGCATTATTAAAATATTAAAAGGTGAAAATATAGGAACTTATGTAGGAGGTTAAAAAATGTCAGTTGACGCAATGTATAATTCGGGTACGGAAAAAATGGAAAAAGCAATAAATCAAATGAAAAAAGAATTTGCTTCTATTCGTACGGGCAGAGCTAATCCGATGATTCTCGATAAGGTTTTGGTTGAATATTACGGTACTCCTACACCTTTAAGACAATTATCACAGGTAAGCGTTCAAGACGGTACTACACTTGTAATTACTCCTTATGATAAAACAATTATAAAAGAAATAGAAAAAGCGCTTGTAAAAGCAGATTTAGGTATTAATCCCAACTCTGACGGAATTGTTTTAAGACTGGCATTTCCGCCTTTAACTACGGATAAAAGAAAAGAAATCTGTAAAGATGTTAAAAAAGTTTGCGAAGATACTAAAATTGCCATAAGAAACATCAGACGCGATATGACTGATGAACTTAAAAAACTTGAAAAATCAGAAAACCTTTCTGAAGATATGGTAAAAGATAATCAGGATAAAATTCAAAAAATTACCGACAAATATATAAAAATTTCTGATGACTTATCGGCAGAAAAAGAAAAAGAGGTTCTAACAGTATAGTGGCAGTATTAAATGCACTGGTAAAAAACAGAGTCGTTACCGGCTTTATAATGGGGGCGCTTGCTTTTGCTTGTATATTGGCAGGCGGTAAGTTTCTTTTAGCACTTTTATTGATTTTTATAATTGTAGCTTCAAAAGAATATACCGATATTCTTAAAAATAAAGGTTTTTTACCTTTTTATAAAGTTATATTTATCATATCCGTTTCAATGGTACTGGTATCTGCAAGCGGATATAATAATTTAATT
>CANQLG010000008.1 GCA_947624645.1 Candidatus Gastranaerophilales bacterium | reverse complement strand
AAATATATATCTAACTGATAAGATTCATCATAACAGGTGGAGGACATATAAATCATATTTTCAACACCGTTAATTTGAGATTCCAATATGGAAGCAACGGATGATTCTATAACTGAAGCACTTGCCCCCGGGTATGATGCTGAAACTACTACCTGAGGCGGTGTTATGTTCGGATATTTTTCCAATTGCAAACCGAACATTGAAACTAACCCGACAAGTGTTATAAAAATCGATATAACCATTGCAAATCTCGGTTTGGTTATAAAGAAATATAAATTATTTTTTTTCTTGTTCTCTTCCATTTTCTTTTCCCGTTATTTTGATTCTGCTTGTGTTTCTTCTTCTAAGGGAGCAGCATTGACTTTTTGCCCCGGCATTCTGATACTTTGAATACCTTTTGCAACAATTATATCGTCAGGAGTCAAGCCATCTTCAACCACCCAATTTTTATTAATTTCTTCACTTACTTTTATGTCTTTTCTTACTGTTTTATTTTCACTATCCAAGCCCCAAACATAATAACCTTGAGCATCATTTAATGCTGAAGCTTGAGGTACAAGCATTACGTTTCTTGGCTGAGTTGATTTTACAATTACTTTTACAAAATCCCCGGGAACCAAAAGTTCATCGGCATTTTCAAACGTTGCTCTTAAGCTTATTGTACCTGTTGTTTCATTAACTTCATTATCAACAAATTCAATTTTGCCCGTTTCATTATAAATACTGCCGTCAGCAAGTTGAATTTTAACTTCCATATTACTAAAATCTGCATTATTATCAGCTTTTTTAAATTTCAAAAATTCTGAACTTTTTAAATTAAAATATACATATATAGGACTAATACTTACTATTCTAGCTAAAGGTCCCGATTGTGTATTAACAAGATTTCCTTCCGTAATAATAATTTTACCGATTTTCCCGTCAATGGGAGAAGTAATTTTTGTATAACTTAAATTCAATTTTGCATCAGCGAGTTGCGCTTTTGCCGCATCAAGTGCAGCTTTTGCCGTATCTCTTGTTGCCAATGCCTGATCATAATATGATTTACTTACATAATCCTTTTTTACAAGCTCTGATGCTCTTACAAGCTCTTGCTGTGCATTAACATAAGAAGCTTGTGTTTGTCTTACATTTGCTGAAGCATTGCTCAAGGCATTTTGGTATTGATCGGGTTCTATTAAAAACAGAGTTTGTCCTTTTTTTATTTTAGCCCCTTCATCAAAAAACCTTTTTTGCAGCCATCCGTTTATTCTTGCCACTACATCAACACTATATTTTGCATCTATTCTGCCTGCAGATTCCGATTCCGAGTATATTTCCCGAGTTATCGGCTTCATTGTTTGGACGGTTTTGGGAGCGCTCATTGCTTTTTGCTGCATAATTCCCGCAATGGTTCCGGATATTTGATGCCACAATATCGGCACCACTATTATTACTATAATCCATACTATCCATCTTGTTTTTTTATTTTTTAAATATCCCATTATATTTTCCTCTTTATATTATCATCTTCAAATTGTCTTTATATAAACTTACCGCTTCAATCAGAGCTTCTCTTTTTTGTTCGCCTATACTGTCAAGTGCTCTATATTCTATCTCTTTTGCTTTTAAGATTATTTCATTTGCAAATTTCTTTCCCTCTTTGGTCAGTTTTATTACTTTATTTCTTTTATCCGTATCGGATTCCACAAGAGGTGATATTATATTTTGTTTTATCAAACTTTTTATTATTGCATTTACTGTTTGTTTGGGTAAATAAGTATTCTGGGTGATAGTCTTTTGGGTACAATTTTCTTCTTCATAAATTATTGCCAAAACCTTTAATGATGCATAAGTCAGACCGACAGACTTGGCAAATTCATTATAAAATCCCGAAATTTCAACATGAAATTCAAATAATTTTTTTGATTGTTCTTTTAGTTTCAGCTTATCCAAAATATCCCCTGCCAATAATTTTATATCAGTCCGATTACGGACGATTATAACTGTATAAAAAATGCTTGTCAATAATTTAGAAGTTTATTTTTTCAGTTTTTTTCTTAATTTTAAATGCTTGTTAATTTCATTTTCAAAGCTCTCCAAGCTTACTGTTGCACTCATCGGCAGCTGATATTCAAAATCTAAATCCTTGTCAGTTATAAATAAAGACGGAAATCCCATAATATTATATTTTTCTATAATTTGTTGATTTTCGGGATTTTCACAGTTTACAACTGCGAAAGTAAAATTTTCTCCGTGGTTTTTTGCAGCTTCTCCGAATATAGGCATAAATCTTCTGCAATATGTACACCAATTTACATAAAACATTGCTATTACGGGTTTATCTCCTTTTACTTGTGATATCTCAACTATACCCGTATCAGGTATTTCAATCGGAGCTTGCAGATTACTCTGAAATTCACTAACATTTTTGTGATGGTTATATACCAGATGTAAAAATACAGCCAACCCTATAACTGCAAATATAAATATACCTATAAAAAATTTTTTCTTCATAATTTAGCTCCTTTGGGCACAACGGTAACGCCTCCTGAAGAAACTATAAAGCCTCGTGCTTTATCTTCTTCTATATTAAACCCTATTTTTGTATATGGCGGAATATCAACATTTTTATCTATTATTGCTTTTCTTATTTCGGAATATCTGCCTACATTAACATTTTCCATAAGTATTGAGTCGGTAACATTAGAGAAGCTGTTTATTCTGACTTGCGGTGACAGAACGCATCTTGAAATGCTTCCGCCCGAAATAATACATCCCTCAGATACTAAGGAATTTGTTGCCATACCGACTCTATCGCCCTCTTCCCATAAAAATTTAGCGGGCGGAAAATTATAATTATAGGTTCTAAGCGGCCAATCCGTCGAATATAAATTTAATTCCGGGTCATAAGCCAATAAATCCATATTTGCTTGCCAATAGCTGTCTATACTTCCTACATCTCTCCAATATCCTCGCTCTGACGCAGTCATACCCGTAAATTCATTTTGAGAAAAATCATATACATATATTTGTTTACCGTCATTTAGCATTTTAGGAATGATATTTTTACCGAAATCATGATTTGAATCGAGATTATTTGCATCTTCGGTCACTTCTTTTACAAGGTCAACCGTTTCAAAGATATAATTTCCCATAGATGCGAGGCACATATCGGGTCTATTTGGCATTGGTTTTGGCAGAGTTTTAGGCTTTTCCTGAAACCCTGTCAAACGCCATTCATCATCTACTTCTATTATTCCGAACTCACTTGCTTGAGATATAGGAATCGGTATAGCAGATATTGTCAGCTGGGCATTTTGTTTTTTATGAAATCTCATCATTTGAGAAACATCCATTCTGTATATATGGTCGCCGCCAAATACGCATACGTGTTTGGGATTTTCATCATGAATATGAGTCAAGTTTTGATAAACAGCATCGGCAGTTCCCTGATACCAGCTTCCGTCGGTTCTCATTTGTGCAGGAACCAAATCTATATATTGACCTAATATCGGAGATACGGGCCAGCTGCGTGCAATATGCTGATTTAAGGAGTCTGATTTATACTGTGTCAAAATCTTTATTTTATAAAACCCCGAGTTTATAAAATTATTTATTACAAAGTCAATAATCCTGTATCTGCCCCCGAACGGTACAGCAGGTTTTGCTCTGTCACGCGTCAAAGGATAGAGCCTTTTACCCTCTCCTCCGGCTAATATCATAACTAATACCGTATCAAGAGCCAAAATTTACCTCCTTAATCATCATTTAAACTCAATACCGCCATAAATGCTTCCTGCGGAACTTCTACTCTTCCTACCGCTTTCATACGTTTTTTACCTCGTTTTTGTTTTTCAAGCAGTTTGCGTTTACGGGTTATATCTCCTCCGTAACATTTATCCAGCACGCTTTTTCTGAGGGCTTTTATATTGGTTCTTGCTATTATTCTGCCGCCTATTGCCGCTTGGATTGCCACCTCAAACATTTGACGGGGTATTATGTCTTTTAATTTTGATGTCAACTTTTGACCTACATAAAATGCGTTATCTTTATGTACAATTGCGCTTAAAGCATCCACTACTTCATTTGCAAGTAATATATCCAGTTTTACCAAGTCAGAACGCTTATAATCGCTAAATTCATAATCTAAACTTGCATATCCTTTAGAACGTGATTTCAATTGGTCGTAAAAATCCGTTATAATTTCACTAAGAGGTATTTCATAATGAAGCGATACTCTTATTTTATCCAAATATGTCATATTTTGGAAAATACCACGTTTTGATTGAGCAAGCTCCATCAATAATCCTACATATTCGTTGGGAGTTATTATTGTTACTCTTACATAGGGTTCTTCTATATAGTCCCTGTATTGTGCATCGGGAAGATTAGCAGGATTATCAATATATATAACATCTCCGTTTGTTTTATGAACCTTATATATTACGCTTGGCGCCGTTGTTACAAGTGAAAGATTATATTCACGTTCCAAGCGCTCTTGTGCAATTTCCATATGGAGCATACCCAAAAATCCGCACCTAAAACCAAATCCCAAAGCGGATGAAGTTTCAGGTTCAAACGTTATACTTGAATCATTTAGTTTTAATTTTTCCAAAGCCTCTTTTAAATCTTGATATTGGTCATTATCAACGGGATATAATCCCGAAAATACCATTGGGAGTGCTTCTTTGTATCCCTCTAACGGTTCCGAAGCTCCGTTTTCTACATGGGTTATTGTATCGCCGACAAACCTTGTTATTTCTTTAATTGAACAACCCATATACCCTACATCACCTGTTTTAAGTTCCTTCACGGGCACTCTATTCGGATTTAAATACCCCAATTCTGTTATTTCATACTCTTTACCCGATGCCATAAATTTAATTTTATCGCCGAGTTTTATATTTCCGTCAACAACTTTAAAGAAGCAAAGTGTGCCTAAATATTGATCGTAAGCACTGTCAAAAACTAATGCTCTTAAAGGTTTATCTGATGTATCAATCGGAGGAGGTACAAAATCTACAACCGCTTCCAATACTTCTTCTATACCAATACCCTCTTTTGCACTGACAGGGATAGCCATAGATGCATCAATACCAAGTACTTCTTCTATTTCAGCTCTTACTCTTTCCACATCTGCCGATGGCAGGTCTATTTTGTTTATTATCGGAATAATTTCCAAGTTTTGTTCTACCGCCAGATAAACATTAGACAGCGTTTGCGCCTCAACACCTTGTGTCGCATCCACAATTAACAGTGCACCCTCGCACGCTGCCAATGACCTCGATACCTCGTATGAAAAATCCACGTGCCCCGGAGTATCTATTAAATTCAATTCATATTCTTTGCCGTTTTTTGCTTTATAATTCATCCTTGCGGCATTTAATTTTATGGTAATTCCTCGTTCACGCTCTATATCCATAGAATCAAGCAGCTGATCCTGCATATCACGCTCAGCTATTGTACCTGTTTTTTCCAGCAGCCTGTCCGCAAGCGTTGATTTACCGTGATCTATATGAGCTATTATACAAAAATTTCTTACATTATCTATATACTTCATACTTCAAGTTTATTACAGAAAAACAACTTTGCCAAGTTGTGATATAATATATTTATATTACTAAAAGGTGAGGTTTTTATGAGAAAATTATTAACTGTTTTATTTTTATTTTGCTGTATGAGTGATATGAGTATTGCATCACCATTCGGAGGATATGATGCAGGTGCTATGAACAGCCAATATATGCAAGATTTGAGAACTCATGAAGCTGTTACAAGGGCAAGAGCTAAAAATGATGCCATTATTTCTACAAAAACCACTCCAAAACCCGAACAGCAGATTTCATCTGCTCCGTTAAAATCGATTGTATTTATAAATAATAATTCCATACCGTCAGAAACTCTTATAAATGTTGTACAAAGCAGCTTTAATGAACCTATGAATGCCGTAAATATTGCAAAAATCAGAAAAGATATTATGAAGTATTATCAGGAAAATGGTTTTTATTCCGCACTTGTTATGGTTAATTCAGAGAATCCCCAAACGGGCGAACTCGTTTTAGAAATTAAAGAGGGCGGAAAAAATTCTATTCAAATCCAAGATTAATCAGAGTTTCAAATTTAAAAACTTTTAATAATAATAAATCGGTTTATATAGCCGTATAATTTATTCTGCCTTAAAAACCCGTAAACTGATAAAGAATGCTATATGCATTCATAGTTTACGGGAAGTGTGAATATGGGCAGATTGCCGAAAATTATTTTTGTCTGGTTAGTAGCCGTTATTTTATTGCCTTTTGGTGCAATAGCTTCCGAGTGGGAAAATACTGCCGATAACCCAAGATTAGTCAATTTAACTCCGCAGCAATACAGAGCTTTAGATACTATTGAAAAAAGAATATATCATAATTCTTTTGCTTGGGAAAACACCATTGACAGAATCGAAAGACTTGAACTTGATTTGTTTAACGAAATAAGACAAGGTTCTCCCACTCAAAGAATTAACACTTTAAGACTGGAAAGTACACGTGTTGCCCTTAGAGGCACTGCCATGACTCCTATGATGAATGATAATTTTAACCATAAATATATTAACCCTATCGGTGAAAGCAATTATTACGATGATGTCGGAATAATTGACGGATTAATTCGAGTATGGTGGCCCGATTTTTATTCTAAATTATCTCAATACAGAAGATTCAAAGAAGCCAATTATTTTTAATTTTTTTTATTGGAATCTTTATCCTCCGATACATCATAAACTATATCTCGTGTAGCTTCTCCAAATGGTATAACTTTTTGCGAATATATTTGAAATTGATATACGTCTTTTGGTATTTTAGGTGAAGTAGTCAATTTATTAGGACCCTTAACTCCGTTAACATCCACCCACAGATTTGGAGCATCTTCATTTTGCGTACAAGGTCTGGTATTAAATATATCACATATTGTTCCTTCTTGATCTATACCATCAGAAGTATAATTTTCTATACAAAAAATCATGCCGTCACTTGTTGTAAATAACTCTCCGCCGGCGCAGTCACCTGACGTAAATTCTGTTACATATGAATCTGCAAATATTAACCTGCGTTTAAACAATTCCGTTACTAAATCTTTTGCCGTTAAATAGTCTCCCGCACCTTTACCTTGCAGTGCATTATGTATTTTTAATGCTTCGTTCAGCTTTTCATCGGCTTTTTTTACGCCTGTTTTATATTCTCTTTCTTTTGTTTTTTGAATTAAAACAAGCATTAATATTACTGCCAAAAAGCCAATTACAACAATTGTTACTAGTATTTCTGCCAATGTAAAGGCACGATATTTATTATTCTCCATCTTAATTACTCCTTAAGATGAAAGTATCATATTTTTTTTAAATTTACAAGTACTTTTTTCTAACAATCAAAGCATTACTAACCATTGCCGAATTTTTATTGCCCGTACCCGATAATACTTTTCCATCCATATACATAACTGTTGAGCTACCGCCATCAAGGTTTATTGCCTCATAACAATCTAAATCTTGCATAATTTTTGCCAATTCGTTTAATGTAACACCTGAACTTCCCTCTTTTCTGCCTTCAATTGTTACTATTATCAAGACATTATCTTTAGTATAACCTATTGCGGTTCTTGGATTTTTGCCTGCTATTGCCGTTAATTTTTCTTGAGCAGTATCTATATAGATAACACCGTTTTTCATTAAATACGGACCGCCCGAGATTATATGTTCAGTGTTATTATGAAATGGTTTTATCGAATATTTTAATTTGATTTTTTGTCCTTCTTTAAGATTATGAAATACTTTTTCGGGTGCAGTTATTACATATCCGCCATAGGGAATTATTATCGGAGTTGAGGATTTTTGTATAATTTTATTATTTTTTATTGCAATATGCACCGAACCTTTTTTTGTTACGGGTGAACTTGCTCCCCATTTGGAATTATATAAAAGTACTTCTTGAAACATCATTCTGGGCTGATTTATATTATCCAGTTTTATTATTTCATTTTTTGAAGTTAACGTACCCTCAAAAGATATCCTTGCGGTTTTAAATCCGTCATCTGCTATAATCAGCCCTGCACGGTTATATATCGGCCCTGATATTATTTCATTATTAATTACTAAAGCACCTAAAGGAGTACCCGTATTTTGTTTAAAATATGTTCCGTTAACTGCTATTAAAGTATTTTGCTTTGAGACTATATTATCAATTTTTGCTCTTGCGTGTATTGTATTTGATGCACTTTTTGGAATTATTTCTATTTTATTATTTATATTTCTGTTAACTTCAACCACATTCATTTTTATATGACGTTTATTTATATTTTTTTGAATGGGTACATATATAACGCCGTCCTCTATTTTTGTTATTGTTTTATTCAAATATTTTTTTTGCAGTTGTTTGTTCCAATTTTCTTTTAATAAAAAAAGAGCAGACGCATCCTGCTCTTTTAATATAATATTTTCTTGTACATAGCCTTTGATAATATTACCCCCCGTTTCAAATGTATTAACAGGCAAACTCTGACCGGAGAAAACAGCTAACATAATCATCACAAACCCTAATTTTAAAACCGTTTTCTCAGAACAAATTATTCCGGTTTCGGCCAATTGTGTGTACATTTTTTTGTTCCTTATACTACAATTGTAACACATTTTTTATAAAAATTCAAGCCATGGTATAATAAAAATTAATAATTTGAAAAGGAAAAACGTAAATGAAAGAAACAGCAGATAAATATTTTATGTCGGGATTTTCATGTTCTGAAGCGGTAGTTGCAAGTGCAATAGATAAAGGGCTGGTACCGAAAGAACTTTTAAGTTGTGCAAGCCCGTTTTCAGGCGGAATGGGTGTAAGATGTTTATGCGGTGCAGTAGCAGGCGCCATGCTTGTTATAGGCTCCATATACGGTAAAACTCAAGACAACGACGGAATGCAATCAAGAAAACTGGCTAAATTATTTAATGAAGAATTTGCAAAAATACACAACGTCAACTGTTGTAAAGTTTTATCGGCAGGTTTTAAAGATTTTCATTCACCTGAAAGAAAGAACCATTGCAGAAAAATGGTATCTGATGCATGCGAAATATTAGATACGATTTTAAAGGAAAATTATGTTCTTAGATAAAACCAAAATTAAAATTGTTTCAGGAAAGGGCGGAAACGGAATTGTAGCTTGGCGGCGTGAAAAATACGTTGATAAAGGCGGGCCTGCGGGCGGTAACGGCGGCAAAGGCGGAGATGTATATTTAGTTGCGACTGAAGATATGAGTACATTAATGGACTTCAAGTTTCAATCTGTTTTCAAAGCAGAAAACGGTGAAAACGGTTATATTAAAACTCAACACGGCAGGTGCGGTAAAAATTTATATATAAAAGTACCTGTCGGAACAATTGTAAAAGACAGTTCAACAGGTAAAATAATTGCGGATTTAAATAAACACAATCAAACAATATTGGCAGCTCAAGGCGGAAGAGGCGGAAGAGGCAACGCTTGTTTTGCTACCTCTCAAAAAAGAGCACCCCAATTTTGCGAGCCGGGGGAAAACGGAATAGAAAGAGTATTGGAACTGGAATTAAAATTAATTGCGGATGTGGGTCTGTTAGGTATGCCGAATGCAGGTAAATCCACCCTTATTAGTGCTGTAAGCAGTGCTAAGCCAAAAATTGCCGATTATCCGTTTACCACTTTAGTCCCGCACCTTGGAGTTGTAAAAAAAGAGACGGGTGATGGATTTGTTATTGCCGATATCCCAGGATTAATTGAGGGTGCTTCCGAGGGAATCGGTTTAGGTCATGAGTTTTTAAGACACGTTGAAAGATGCCGTTTTTTGATTCATCTTGTTGATTTAACAAAAGATAATCCTGTTAATAACTATAAAATTATCAACGAAGAATTAAAAAAACACTCGGAATCACTTTCAAAAGTGTATCAAATTATTGCTCTGAATAAAATTGATTCCGTCGATGAAGAAACAAAAAAGAATTATTTTAATGAATTTAAAAAATATTCTGACGATGTATTTTTAATTTCGGCTGCAACAGGTGAAAATCTGAAAGAATTTATGTATTTTGTGGCGGCAAAAGTCGATGAGATTCCAAAACCCGTTATAGAAACGGATGTTGAAGAAGATGACGGAGCTTATGATAAAGATGACAGTGCATACAGTATCTATAAAGCGGATAAACATACTTTTATAGTTGAGGGCGGAAAAATTTTCAGACTTGCAAATGTCACAGATGCAAGGAACACCGAACAACTATACAGATTTCAAAATATCCTTAAAGCTATGGGGGTTTTTGATGCATTGAAAGAGGCAGGTATTCAAGAAGGTGATTTGGTTAAAATAGGTCATTTGGAATTTGATTATTTATTTTAATTAATATAATTTTTCTTTTATTTATGTTATGCTTCTAAAAAAAGAGGTTAAAATATGGTATCAGAGTCAATGGAAGAATTAAGAAAAAAATATGAAGTTGTTATAGGTTTAGAAGTTCATGCACAATTAAAAACAAAATCGAAAATTTTTGCTTGTGATTCTACGGAATTCGGAAATGAACAGAATACGCAAGTCAGCCCTGTTACTTTGGGTATGCCGGGAGTTCTGCCTGTATTGAATAAAGAAGTTGTTAATATGGGAATTTTAACCGGACTTGCTTTAAATTGCACTATCCCAAAATATTGCAAATTTGACAGAAAGCAATATTTTTATCCTGATTTACCGAAAGGTTATCAAATTTCACAGTATGATCAGCCTATTTGCATTAACGGATATATTGATATAGAGGGCAAAAGAATCGGTATAACAAGGGCTCATTTGGAAGAAGATGCAGGAAAGCTTGTCCATATGGGTTCAACAGGTATTGCAGGTTCAAGTTATTCTTTGGTAGACTTAAATAGAGCCGGCACACCGTTATTAGAAATAGTATCCGAGCCTGATATGCGTTCTTCTGATGAAGCAAGAGCTTATATGGAAGAATTAAGAACCACCTTAAGATATATAGGTGTATGCGACGGGAATTTAGAAGAAGGCTCTATGCGCTGTGATGCCAATATCTCCGTAAGACCAATAGGTCAAAAGGAATTTGGTACAAGAGCAGAAATAAAAAACGTTAACAGTTTTAAAGCACTGCAAAGAGCTATCGAATATGAAATAGACAGACAAATTGATATTGTAGAAGCAGGCGAAGAAGTAGTACAGGAAACAAGACTTTGGGATGATAATCAGGGCGTTACAAAATCAATGAGAGGTAAAGAAGATGCGCATGATTATCGATATTTCCCCGAACCTGACCTTATGCCTTTGGAAATTTCACGTGAATGGGTTGAACAAATCGCTTCAAAAATGCCCGAACTTCCGCAAAAAAGACGTGAACGTTACGTTTCTTACGGGCTTTCAGCTTATGATGCCAATGTATTAGTAGAGCAGCAAGATATTGCTTACTTTTATGATAAGGTTGTAAATTTAGGTGCAGACCCTAAAATTGCAAACAATTTTCTTATGAAAGAAATTGCTGCCTATATGAAAGAAGAAAAAGTTTTGCTTGAAGATACAAAACTTACTCCCGAAAATTTTTCCGAGCTTATTAAGCTTGTTACTTCCGGAGCAATTTCGAATAATATAGGTAAACAACTTGTTATAACACTGTTAAAAGATGGCGGCAGTGCAAAAGAACTGGTTGAAAAACAAGGTTTAAGTGTTATATCTGATGAGAATTCACTTAAAATTGTTATAAATAAAGTTATTGAAGCTAATCCATCTCAGGTTCAGCTTTATAGAGGCGGAAAAGATAAATTGTTCGGCTTCTTTGTAGGTCAGGTTATGAAAGAAACACAAGGCAGGGCTAATCCGCAGTTATTAAATAAACTCTTAAAAGAAGCCCTTGATAATTAATTAAAGTTATCTGCGCAGTATAATTAAATAGAAAAGGAATAAACGAATTAAAAGTTTATTCCTTTTCTATTTATACTGTTTTGTAAATTATGTGCTAACCTTTTTTAGTAACAGTTGTGGAACTTTCAGTACCTACATCATACATAATCTGTTGTGTAGCATCGCCATAAGGTACAACTTTTTGTGAATATATTTGTGCTTGATATATATCTTTTGGTCTTTTTGCAGAAGTAGTAGCTGTATTTGGTCCTTTTACACCATTTACATCTATCCATAAACTTGCTTTATTGGTCGGTTCACAAGGCATTGTATTATATGAGTTACAAGCTGTTGTATCACTATCCTGATCATCACCTTTCAGACCCGAAAAACCTGAATCAACACAATAAATTATACCATCTGTTGTTACAAATACAGCAGAACCGCTGCAATTACTTGTTGATGTAAACTGTGAAACAGTACTTGTAGTACTATCCATTACATTCATTCTTTTTTTGAATACACCATCTACTAATTGTTGTGCACCTGAAAAATCTGATGCCGTCATACCTTCCAATGCATATTGAAGCGTTAGTGCCTGGTTAGCAGCAGATATAGCTTTTTTTAATGCCGAACGATACTCTTGAGCGTTTGTATTATTCATCAAGGTCGGTATCGTCATTGCCGCAATTACACCTATTATTACCAAAGTAATTAAAACTTCGGCAAGGGTGAAACCTAATTTTTTCATAATATTTTTTTACCTTTCTATTTTTTTGTTTTTTGGTTTTGTTTTAACACTCATTTTACATTTTTTTTTGAGTTACGTCAATATTGTAAACTAATGCTTAAATGTACAATACAAAATACAAATCTCGAATATATACTGAATTTTCCGATAAAAATGCCAACAAGCTTAATAAATCGTTTTAAAGCCTAATTATACATTCCTATAATATTTATATTATATTTATAATTATATTAATTCCAAATTATATAATTAATATTCCCTGTAAAACCAACTTTATATCATATAAATATATGATTTTTTTACAGTTTTTACAAAGCATATTATATAATAATGACATTACAAAATTTATCATTATAAAAAAATATGTGTATGCAAATGAGGAAAAAAAATGATAAACAGATTAAGAAATATGTTATCTCAAGTAATATATGCCCCTGTTTCAAATCAAAGGGTAAATACAAAAACCTCAAGTACGGGATATAATCCTTTTGAAAATCCGTTTGTCCAATCACCGGTAAGAGCTGATTATGCAGTAAATAAACCTGTAAGAGGCGGATATTTTGCAGGATATTATAACGGAAAACCGAATATAGTAGGCAGAAGACTTTTTATTGAAGCATAAAATATTACTTCAATATCTCAAAATGATTTTTATTATATTTTAAAATACCCTCATCCCTCATTTTGGAAAGTTCTCGTGATAATGCACTCCTGTCCGAACATAAAAATCTTGCCATCTCCTCACGTGAAAACGGTATGGAAAATATTTTCTCTTCTCCCCGATAATTATTAAGCAAAGCCAGTATTTTATCTCGGATTGTTTTTTGACCAACTATATCCAGCTTATCATTCAAAAGAGTATTTCGCTTGGAAATTATTTTTAAAATATTCTTTATAAGCTGAATATGATATCCGCACAATTTTTCACAAGGCGTTACGACTTTTTCAAACGGCAAGAAAAGTACTTCACAGCCCTCTTTTGTTTCTACCAAAACAGGACTTCTTTTTATTCCTAAACATACTATATCGTGAGCAAATATATCATCCGCATTTAAATTTTCTGTTAATACCCGTCTGCCTGCTGCATCTGTTCTATAAATTTGAGCACTGCCCGATAAGATTATCCCCAAATAATCTATTTTATCATTAGTTTTTATTATTACCGAATTTTTTTTATAAACTTTCGTTTTTAGCCCAAGGCATTTTAATAGTTCCAATACTTCATTATTTTCTATATTTTCAAATAAATCTATATTAAGCATAAACTTATCAGCTGTTCTTTCTTTTCTTTTTCTTTTTATTTAAATCAGTGATGTTTAAGTCTTTTTTTGCATTTTCAACAGATATTCTGGCAAGCGGTTTATGGTTGCGTCTGTTATAAAAAACAAGCCAATGTTCTCTGTTTGGATTATCAACCGCAAAAGATAAAGTACCTGATACATTCTCACCACGTTTAATCGTTTTCATGGCAAGTGAATTTTTATATTCCGAAAAGACTGACGGATGGAACGCATTATGCAAATCATTTACAAGCTCAATATCAAAACTTGAAAAATCATATTGTGAATTATTTTTTATAACTAAATCCAAAGTGATGGTATTTAAATTTCCAAATGGGTCTTTTTCTAAAAATATATCAGTAATATTGACATCCAACCCGTCATATTTAATCTCGTCCTGTCTTACCGAGTCAAAAGTCATAACGGGAATAGCTTCAGTGCTTCTTATTTTAACCTTTATTTCATCACCGGGGGCAATTAACACGTGTTCGCCTTTTCTGAAAAGGCTCATACCAAGTGCAATAACACTGCCAATCGCAGCTCCTCCAAGCACCGTATAACCTTGACTTACAATGGCACCTTCTATCCCTGCCAGCTCAACAGCTGCCATTGCTCCTGTTACCGAGCCTATTGCCATAGACTCCATACTTTCGCCTACGACTTTTGCCGTTGTTTTGGCTGGATTTAATTTGGAAGTCATATTCCCCTCTATCGGAATCTCTCTTCCGTCAGGTGTTATAAGATAATCAAAACCCAGCTCTATATATCCGTCACGCCCCATCCTTTTGGGGTCAACAATATTTTTTATTTTTCCGTGTGCTACCGTGCCTTTAGGTAACAATACTCCGCTGCCCGCAAGTACATCATTTGATACCTCGGCAAAAAATTCATCACCCTCAGTTGACGTAGCCCCTGCCAATACCTGTGAAACAGTTAATTCTATTACTTTATCTTCTTCCAGTTTTTTTACTTCATTTGTAAATATTTTTTCGTTATTTTGTTTATTTACGCCTGTTTCTTCAATATGACCTCTTATAGGTTCTTGGGCATACGCAATATATGATGTATCCGAAATACACAATCCCAAAATTATTAATAATACAGCAATCTTCTTTTTCATATCCAAAAAACATTCTACTACATGTTCATTAATATTTCAAAACTCGGTAGTTTTTGTCGGATTTTTAAATTTTGTTATATTTGATTGGAACAATAAATTAATCGTTCCGACAGGCCCGTTTCTGTGCTTAGCTATTATTATTTCAGCTTTGCCTTTATTTTCAACTTCATCACGGTTATAATATTCATCCCTGTATATAAACATAACAATATCAGCATCCTGCTCTATTGCACCTGAATCTCTAAGGTCGGAAAGCATAGGACGTTTATCATTTCTTGCTTCCACACCTCTTGATAATTGTGAAAGAGCTATTATAGGTACATTTAACTCTCTTGCTAATCCTTTTAACGAACGTGATATAACTGAAATCTGTTGATTTCTGTCATTGGGATTGCCTCCGCCCTCCATCAACTGCAAATAATCTATTACAACAAGCCCCAAGTCTTTCTCTTCAAGCATTAAGCGTCTGCATTTTGCTTTGATATCCGTTGCGGTTATTCCGGAACTGTCATCAATGTATATTCTGGCATCGGATAATCTCGTCATAGCTTCAACAAGTTTTTCCCAATCCTTAGGCTGCATGTGACCCGAAGTTATTCTTTGAGTATCTACTTCCGCTTCGGAACATAACATACGCTTTACTAATTGCTGCTTAGGCATTTCTAAAGAAAATATCGCCACACCTTTTTTTGTTTTTAAAGCTACATTTTGTGCTATATTCAAAGCAAATGCCGTTTTCCCCATTGATGGACGTGCAGCAAGTATTATTAAATCAGACTTCTGAAGCCCTGATGTTAATGTATTTAAATCATAAAATCCTGTATCTACCCCAACCAAATCATCTTTATTATTGTATCTTAACTCTATCTGCTCATAGCTTGATACAACCAAATCTTGTATAGGCACTAAGTCTTGAGTATCCTTTTGCGATGCTATATTAAATATTAACCTCTGAGCATCATCCAAAACTTTATCGGTTTCTTCATTTTCATACGACATGGATACAATTTCAGAGCCCGCATTGATTAATGCTCGTTTTATTTCTTTTTCCTGAATGATTTTAGCGTAAAACTCTATATTGGCTGTTGTTACAACATTTAAAGCCAAATCATTGATATAAGCCCTGCCTCCCGCATTTTCCAGTTCTTCTTTGTTTCTTAAATGTTCCGATACTGTTACTATATCAATCGGCTCGTTCTTTTTAAAAAGCTCAAGTACGGCTTCATATATTACCCTGTGAGCAGGCTTATAAAAACTCTCAGGCTTTATATACTCAACAATACGCCCTAATGCTTGAGGATTCACCAGCACAGCACCTAAAACAGCTTCTTCCGCTTCGGTGCTTTGAGGCATCATTTTAAGCATAGATGTATCCTGCTGTTTTACAACCCTTGTTGCCACTATCTCACTCCCGATTTTTTATTGTTCTATAAAAGCCTTAGGCTGTTCCTGATTTACAGGTATTTCGTTTACCTGATTCCTTTTTTGTGCCAAAAATTCCTGACCGCGTCTTACTTGTTCTATTCTTTGACCTAAGCTGTCCATTACCTGCTCTATATCACGCTCTAAGGTATTTAATACCTGCTCGGCATACCCTTGTGCACCTTCTCTTGTCTGCATAGCTTCTTGGAACGCCGTTCTTCTTATTGCTTCAGCTTCTTCCGTTGCTTTATTTTTCATCTCTTCGCAGTTTTCTTTTACCTGCTCTTGGATTTTTGCAGCTTTCTCTCTTACGGCTCTTATTAATTCCGATTCGCTCAATATGTTTGCGGCAGTGCTCTGTGCTTCACTTATTATTCTGTCTGCACGGCTTTGCGCCTCCATATATATATCATCACGGCGTTTTAATATCATTTCTGCCGTCTTTATCTCCTCAGGTAATATTGCCCTTATTTTACTTAAAATATCTTGTATATCATCTGTATTCATAAACAAACAATAACTGCCTACATGAAACTTGTTATCAAGCATTTCATCTGCTTCATCTATTAAATGAGTAACTCTTAACTCTGTCATGGCTTTAACCTTTCGTATATTTTAATTCTAAATATTTTGCAACAGGTTCGGGTACAAATTTTGATACATCACCATTCATTAACGCTATTTCTCTTACCGTACCTGATGATATAAAATTGTATTTTGGTTTCGTTATCAAAAATACAGTATGTATATCTGATGCTAAAGCACTGTTTGCTTGAGATAACTGCATTTCGTACTCAAAATCGGATACCGCACGCAATCCTCTTATCAATACATTAGCATTTCTTTTTTTTGCATATTCAATTGTCAATCCGTCAAAGCTGTCAACTTCAACATTATCCATTTCTTTACAAGATTCTTTTATTAATGCAAGCCTGTCCTCTAAAGGTAAAAAACTCTTTTTATTTACGTTTACGGAAACAACTATTATTACCTTGTCAAATATGTCACCTGCCCGCTTTAACACATCCAGATGACCTTTCGTTATAGGGTCAAAACTTCCCGGATATATAGCTGTTTTCAATGTTTTTACCTTCTTTGTATCTGCCTTACATGAATAATTATATTGCAAGCATGTTTTTAAGATTATTTTATATAAAAAAATGTTTATGATTTTTTACAAAAACTTATTCAGTAGGATTGTATCTTGAAAACTCCCCGTCAAAGTAATAATGAATACAGTTTTTGCCATTTTCTTTAGATACATATAACGCTTTATCTGCCCAGTCGATTAATTCTTTTATATCCTCTGCGGCATTCGGAAACTCTGATATACCTATACTTACCGTCGGCCGTATCGTTGTATCATCATCTACTTTTACAGCAATTTCACTGATTTTTTTTCTTAATCTTTCAGCTATTGTTACAGAGTTTAAAACCGGTGTTTCGGGTAAAATTATCGTAAATTCCTCTCCGCCGTACCTTGCAGGTATATCTACATGTCTGATTGTCTTTTGTATCGTTGAAGCTATTTCTTTCAACACCATATCACCTACTAAGTGCCCGTATGTATCATTTACGTGTTTGAAATTATCAATATCCATCATTATTAAAGACAATACATGATGATATCTTTGTACTCTTTTGATTTCCGACTCCAACAAGAAATAAAAGTGCCTGTGGATATATAATTTTGTCAAACCGTCTTTTGTTGCCAGTTCATATAACTGAGCATTGTCAACCGCAATGGCTGCCTGATTTGCTAATGCTTCAACAAATTCCAAATCTTTTTTATTAAAAAGTTTCCCGTTTTTCTTATTTGTTATGTTTATTATTCCTATACATTCACCTTTTGCTATCAATGGTACACAAATAAGTGAAGATACATTGTTTGAAGAACTTTCAAATTGATTATTAAATCTCGGATCCTGACCGCCAAGGTTTGTTATTATTGATTTCTTTTCCGTAAATACCTTACCTGCAATACCGCTTTCAGGTTTCATTTTTTGGCATTCAACTATTCCGTTATTTATATCGTCTTCATGTTTTTTATCTTTTAATCCGTATACTACTTTTACCTGTAATGTATTATCAGAACCGTCATAAAGCATCAAAGAACCTTTTTCGGCATTCACAGTTTCTATTGCCTTATCCAATATTACGCTTATCAATCGTTTTAAGTCATCTATAAAGTTTACCGCTTGCGATATGTTATATAATATTGAAAGATTATTTATTGTTTTATTTAACTCTATAATCCTTTGTTCTTGTTCTTGATTTTTTATAAATTTTTTCAAGATAGGATCAATACAATTAAATACCTGTTCTATATACTTTAAATCTTCTTCGTTGAAACCGCTCTCATCTTCTTTGTTACTTATTGAACAAACACAAAAAGCTCTGTGATTGTTATAAAATACCTTAAAATATACACTTTGAAGTTCAAAAAGTTTATGCAGATTCCAAAATGCTTTATATATCGGGCTTCCGTCCTGATTAATAACTTTAATTAATTTTTCAGTTTCTTCTTGCAAAAACGGTGCATTATCAGCATCAAATTCAAATTCCATATCAGTATTGGCAACTATATTCTTTGTTTGAAATATACCGTTATTGCATAAGAAAAATCTTATATCTTTTAAATTTAAGGATGATTTTACCAGAAAAGCTACTTTTGATAACAAGTCTTCCACAGAAGTGGATTGATTTGCAACCATGTTCAAATCAAAAAGATTGTGTAATTCCAAAACATTTTTTTGTAGACTATATACTTTTTCTGCTAAATCCTGATTCATAGTTACCATTATACATCAAATTTTTCTGTTGAAAACAACTATTCTTTTTTCTCACCCTTATTCGCATTCTGCATTATAGACAAAATTGTTGAAGAAACAAGCATTACAGGCAAAAAGAAATGCGAAAAATTATGAGCAAATGTTTTGGTTAACGGCAATTTTGTCGCTTTTTTATCTAATAATGACCAGACGGTAGTTAATGCCAATAGCATAGGAGTCGACTGTACGGAATTATCTATAAAACTGTCCGCATAATTTTTCAATCTGCTTTGATTTTTATTCCCTGCATTTAATCCCTTAAAAACACGAGTGTTCAATCCAGATATTGGCTGTATCATATTTCTCCTTTGTCGTTTAATGTTTAAACTTGCAGATTATCATTATATCTTTTTTAAGAAATTTAGTCGATACAAATTCTAAATTGTTACATTCCGCAATTTTAGCTCTGGTTTCACCATAAACAAACGGTATCCCGTCTTTATCGCATAAAAGTTTAGGGGCAATAAATTGTATAAGTTTATCCGCACACTCGGATTGTATTATTGAATTATTCAATCTTCCACCCGCTTCAACAAGTATTGACATTATACCTTGATTATATATTATCTCCATTGCCTTTTGTATATCTATATAACCGTCCTTTAGAGGGCAGTTTATTATTTTCACATTTGAATTATATTTATTCTTTGGCTTTTGAGCTGTTAATATTATTACTTTTGTTCCGTCATTTAAATATACTTTACTGTCGGGTTTCGTTCTTAAATTTGTATCTAATACTATCCTAACAGGATTACGCCCGTTTTTTATACGGCATGTCATACTCGGATTATCTTGTATTACCGTCGAGGAACTCGTTAAAATTGCATCATATCTGTTTCTTAGTTTATGTACTTCTTTTCTTGACGTTTCATCCGTTATCCATTGTGAGGAACCTGTTTTGGCTGCTATTTTTCCATCCAGTGTTGTTGCTGTTTTTATTGTTACAAACGGTTTTGAATATAATTGATTCTTAATAAAAATTTCATTTAATTGACGGCATTCTTCTTCTAATATACCTTCAATTACTTCAATACCGGCGTTTTTAAGCTTTTCTACTCCTCTGCCCGAAACTTTGGGATTCGGGTCTACCATGCCCGTTATCACTCTTTTTATACCTTTTTCGATAATTAAATCCGCACAAGGCGGAGTCTTGCCATAGTGTGAACAAGGTTCTAAATTTACTATAAGATTTTTCCCTCTTAAATTTTCTTTCGCCGAAAGTATTGCGTTCCTTTCGGCATGATTTTCTCCGTATCTTTCATGCCTGCCTTCAGAGATAATATTGTATGCATCATCAAATATAACCGCACCTACCAAGGGATTTGGAGATACTCTGCCTTCACTTTGCTTAGCTAATGCAATACATCTTCGCATTAATTTTTTATAAATTTGCATCTTTTACCTTTTCGTAAAATGCTTGAGTAATTATTTGCGAATATTTTCCTTTCTCGTTTACGGATATTACTATCAAATTTTTACCGTTTTTTAGCTCCGCTACACCCAAAATCCCCTCTATATCTTTCATCGGAAAATTTGATACGGACGCTTCTATCTTTACATAAGGAATATCTTGATTAATTCCATTAAAATTACCGTGTTTTGTTACTTCCAGTTTATCAAACTTTATAAGCTTATATTTATATTTTTCTTTTAAATTGTTTATTTTCTCTTTAATATTGTCATTTTTAATATCTTCTTTTGTAAGAATTGCTTCTTGTTTAGGCTCAATCATAATCATTTTTTGCCCCGTTGCATTATGATCGGCTACTATCATCCTGTTTTGTAAAAGCTTTAAGTTCTTATCTATTTCATACTCATCATCAATTTGAGATAAATCAATTACATCTTTTGTTTTATCAAGCATTACTTCTTGAGACGGATTTTTATATTCATCTATTTTATCCTTTATTTTATCAATTATCCCCAAATGTAATAATCCGAAAAATACCAAAACTGCTATAACGGTCTTTATAATTAAACTAAAACAGCCTTTCATTAATACTCCTTTACTAAATATTGTATATTCGTTGAAATTAAGCAAAATTTGTAATACATTAAGTATAGCTATGATAAATGAAGAAATCAAGAATTCTAACAGCTCCGATATTGATTGGGAAAAAGCAACACCTATGTTCAAACAGTTTTTGGACATAAAAAGAAAATATTCCGGAGTTGTTTTATTGTACAGAATGGGTGACTTTTATGAAGGTTTCTGCGAAGACGCCATTTTATTTTCCAAAGAATTGGGACTTACCTTAACCCATAAAGACGGAGGCGCCATCGGCAAAGTACCTATGGCGGGAATCCCCGTTAAATCCGTTAATACTTATATCCCAAAACTTTTAAACAAAAATTATAAAGTCGCAATCTGTGAACAACTTGAAAATCCGAAAGAAGCCGAAGGTGTTGTTAAACGTGATGTTATTAAAACAATCACCGCAGGTACAATTACGGAAATTAATCTGCTTGAACCAACGGGGAATAATTATCTTTGTGCGGTTATTTGTATGGATAATATATTCGGACTTGCTTATACCGATATTTCGACAGGCGAATTTAAAGTTACTCAAGGGGCATTACAAGATATCTTGTCTGAACTTGCACGTATTAAACCGGCTGAGATTCTTACTCCGGTAAAAAAACAAAAAATACTGCCGTTTCAAATTGTTCCCGATGAAAAAATTGACCTCCCTGACGAAATTACCGGTATTTATCCTTGTACGAAAATGCCTCTTTCAGCATTCAGTGAAGATAAGGCTATCAGAAATATTAAAGAAATCTTTAAAGTTTCTTCACTTGAAGCTTTTGGTTTCAGTGAATATAGAACAGGTTTTCTGTGTATTGGTGCTTTACTTGAATATATTATTGAGACTCAAAAGGGATTATTGCCTAAGTTTGATGTTATTAATTCTTATTCAATATCGGATTTTATATCAATAGATGCGAATACCAGAAAAAACTTGGAGCTTATAGAAACTTCACGTGATAAATCTAAATATGGAAGCCTTTTTTGGGCAATAGACAGAGTAAAAACCTCTATGGGGTCAAGATTGTTAAAATCTTGGATTACACAACCTATAAAAAATATTGTTCAATTGAAAAAAAGACAAGATGCAGTTGAAGAATTAATAAATGATTCTATAAACAGGATTAATCTGTCTGTATTACTGGACAAAATTTGTGACCTTGAAAGACTTGGCGTTAAAATCAGTAATACAACCGCAAATCCTCGTGACTTTTTGGCTTTAAGCGATACTTTTGAGTTAATCAGCGAATTCCAAAATATTTTGAAAAATTTTAAAAATGAATACTTTATTAACTTGCCTGAAAAAATCGAAGATTTGGTTGAATTCGGAAGCATAATTAGAAGAACAATTAAAGAAGATGCCGCTGTTAATATTAAAGACGGCGGATTTATTAAAGATAACGTAAATGCCGATTTGGATTATTATAAATCACTTTTAACTGGCACAGAAGAATGGCTCAGAAATTTTGAAAACGAACAAAAAGAATTAACGGGAATAAAAAATCTAAAGGTAAGCTATAACCGCAATTTCGGTTATTTTATTGAAATTACAAAATCTAACCTTAACCAAGTTCCGATGAATTATGTAAGAAAACAAACTCTCACAAACGTTGAAAGATTTATGACGGAAGAACTAAAAAAGCACGAAAATGATGTTTATTCCGCCCAATATAAAATCGTTGAACTTGAACAAAAAATCTTTAAAGATATGTGTGAATACTCTAAAGAATTTGTTGATATAATTAAAGAAACTGCACATTTTTTGGCAAGAATTGATGTTTTATTATCTTTTGCAACTGTTGCAACAGAATCAAACTACACAAAACCCGAAATCGTTGACTCAAATGAATTATATATAAAAGACGGCAGACACCCCGTAGTAGAAAAAATCTTACCTATGGGACAGTATGTTCCTAATGATTTAAAGCTTATAGCGGATATTAAAAACTTTGAAGATACTCAATTTATGATACTTACAGGCCCCAACATGGCAGGGAAATCCACTTATATGCGTCAAAATGCATTAATAGTTTTATTGGCACAAATAGGCTCTTTTGTTCCCGCTTCTTATGCACGAATAGGAATCGTTGATAAAATCTTTACAAGGGTAGGTGCCGTTGACGATTTATCGTTGGGACAATCTACTTTTATGGTTGAAATGAATGAAACAGCATACATTCTTAATAGTGCAACGGAAAAAAGTTTAATTTTGCTTGATGAAATTGGCAGAGGTACTTCGACTTACGACGGTGTCGCTATCGCTTGGGCAGTAGCGGAATATATTGCCACTAAAATTAAAGCCAGAACTATTTTTGCTACACATTACCATGAATTGAACGTTATGCCTAAAACTATTGAACAAATTAAAAATTACAGAATTACTCTTTCTGAGGAAAATGGGCAAATCCAATTCTTACGCAAAGTTATTGAAGGTTCAGCAAGCAAAAGCTACGGTATTCAAGTCGCTAAAATGGCAGGATTGCCTGATTGTGTCGTAACTAAAGCACAAAATATCATGACAAAAATGCAAAAAAACTATTCTAAGGATTTATCGGGCAAAAAATCCAAAACTAATCTGCCTGATGTCCCTCAGCTTACATTATCTTTTGATTAGAGGATTATTTAATGCTTAAAACGGATAAAAGTATTATTTTTTTATTAACTGTTCTGTTTTTTGCACTCTTGCCATTCTTCTTCCTCCATCAGGGACTTTTACTCATTGATACGGGAAGAGAATTTTATATCCCCTCTCAAATGCTTAACGGCAGCGTACTTTTTAAAGATATTTATAATATATACGGCGCTCTGTCTTATCAATTTAATGCCTTATTATTCCTTATTTTCGGACAAAAGTTTACTACACTTTATATAGCGGGTATTTTTAACTCTTTCATTATTACTATTACTCTATATTTACTTGCAAGAGAATTCTTAAATAAATCCATATCGTTTTTATTTACAGCACTTATGATATTCGCTCTTGTTTATAACACCTTTTTGTATAACTCTAATCTTACTTATTGCTTTGCAATAGTATATGCATTATCTTCTTTTTTGTTATCAGCTTTGTTCCTCATAAAATATATCAAATCAAATAACAAACTTTTAGCATATTTATCATGTTTTTTCGCAGGTATCAGTATTGCAAATAAATATGAATTTGTATTTTATTTATTCGTTATTTTGTATGCAATTATATTTGTTAAACCAATCGGATTAAAAGGATTTTTTAAATCACTCACTGCATTTTTGATAATTCCTTGTTTTAGCTTATTAATTCTTTTGGTTCAAGGTCTTAATATTAATGATATAAAAGAAAATACTATTCTTTTATACAAACTAATCTCGGCACCTGCTTTAAAATTGTTTTTTGCTAAATTCAGAGTATTTTTTGACAATAAAATATTTGCAATTTTCGGAATACTGCCCGTTTTAAATCTTATATTGACTTGTTTGAATTTTAAAAAAATATATAATGATAAACCCCTGTTTATAATACTTCTTATTGCAATTACGGCAAGTGCTAAATCATTTTTATTTTTAAATGTATGTCATATGGGAATTTTTATATTTCCGATTTGCGCACTTGCAACAGTTATTTTATTTGATAAAAATAAATATCTTTCAATTATTTTATTTGCATGCATTTTACTTTTTGCCTGCGAGGATTTTTCTTCACTTCAATATAAAAATTATAAATTAAATACTACTAAAGGCAGTATATATACATTTAAAAAAGACGGGGAATTAATAAAATATACCTCTGACTTTATTTTGGCAAATACAAAACCTAATGATAGAGTAACAGTCTTACCGGAAGGATGTATTATAAACTTTATAACAAACAGAAACGGTGATAATTTCTACTATAATCTTAACCCATTATTTTATAACGACGTTTTTGGTGATGATAAAACAATAAATCATTTTGAACAAAATTTAACCGAATATATAGTACTTCTTCCCATTAATAATATAGAATACGGAAAAAGTTTCTTTGGAGTTGATTACGCCCAAAATTTTTATAAAATGATAAACAATAACTATAAACTGATAAAAGAAGAAAAGGAAATAAAAATATATGAAGCAAATAGCATTGATTAACCATGGCTGCGCTAAAAATCTTGTAGATTCGGAATTAATGCTCGGGAAATTGGCTCAAGACGGATTTAAAATAACATTGGATGAAACAAAAGCTGATATAGTTATTATAAATACTTGTTCTTTTATCCATGATGCTGAAAAAGAATCGGTTAAATCGATATTTGATATGATAAAAGCAGGGAAAAAAGTAATAATATCAGGATGTCTGCCTCAAAAATATAAAGAGGAACTGAAAGAGCTAATACCTGAAGCCATTGCTTTTATAGGTACAACCGATTTTGATAAAATAAGTGAAATAATAAAAAAAGAAGCGGGATTTGAAGTAAATAAAACTCCCCAATATAATTACCCCGAAAATATTAAACGGCAGCAAATTACCATGGGAGCAAGTTCTTATATTAAAATAGCTGACGGATGCAATTTTAATTGCGGATATTGTATTATTCCTCGGCTTAGAGGACCTTATAAATCAAGAAAGATTGAAAACATCATTAAAGAAGCTCAGGAACTCGCCTCAAAAGGAGTGACTGAAATAGTTTTAATTGCTCAAGATACCACAAGTTACGGCAAAGATATATACGGAAAACCTTCACTTAAAGAATTGTTAATTGAATTAAACAAAATAGAAGATTTAAGTTGGATTAGAATTATGTATACTTATCCCTCATTATTAACGGATGATCTTTTAAAAACAATTAATAAATTGGATAAAGTAGTTAAATATATTGATGTTCCGCTTCAACATGTAAGCAAAAATATGTTAACTGCCATGTCAAGACCTGTTATGGATAATAAATTATTAATAAAAAATATAAGGAAATTAATACCAAATGCAGCTATAAGAACAACTTTTATAGTAGGATATCCCGGCGAAACAAACGAAGATTTTCAAGAACTTTATGACTTTATTAAAGAAATGAAAATAGATAAACTTGGTATCTTTGAATTTTCAAGAGAAAAAAATACTAAAGCTTATTCACTAAAACCCCAAATTTCAGCTAAAGTAAAAAAACAACGAAAAAAAATCTTGATGGAACTTCAACAACAAATATCAAAAGAAATTAATAACAACATAATAGGTAAAAAAATTGACTGTATTATTGAAGCGATAAATGAAGACGGAATAATAGTTGCACGTTCATATAAAGATGCACCCGAAGTAGACGGTTTAGTTTTTATTAATACAACAACTCCCGTTATTCCTGGTGACATTGTCAATGCTAAAATAACGGGAGCTGTTGAATATGATTTAATTGCTACTTTTTAATATATTTTCTATGTGATGACGGTGTTATTCTATATTTAACAACTCTCCTATCTAAAGTAGCTTTAGGATTCCTTTTAATCAAGTTTTCAATAGTTTCTTTTTGCAGCTTATCATTTTTTTCCATATGATAAACCTCTGCTAATTTAAGAGCTATTTCAATATTTTGAGGATATTTTTGTATTAAAAGCTTTAATTTATCTTTAGCAATAGCTAATCTGCCAAATCTTACATCCAAAAATGTTTCAAGAATTTGTGTATCTAAGTCATCAGTAATAGATTTAGCAAGATTTAAGAATTTTTCAGATGTATTATATTCTCTGAGTTTATAATAGTTAACTGCCAAATTATAAAGTATAACAAACTGATTTCTTAAATCATTTTGAACCAAAGGAAGTGTTTGATTCAAAATATAATTTGAACGTGCATATTGTTTTCTTAAACCATAATTAATAGCTAAATCAACCCAAGCAACGACATCATTTCCGTCTGTTTTTAATTGTTGAAGTAATCTTTGGGTTTCAAGTTCAAAATCTTCACCCGGATAACTCGTAATTACATCATGATAGAATAATTTGTTATATTCCGATTCGGATATAGGTGTATCTATTACATCAGGAATCATTTTATATAATAACAATACGGTATTAATATCTCTGTTTGTCAGATAACGTTTTTCAGCCGGAACTCTCATATTATCAAAAGTGTAATACATAATATCATTTTCATCAGCACTATGTCCGCCAAGTCCTAAAGCATGACCTACTTCATGGACTGCTACATTGTATACTTTATCAGGAGAAAGCTCAGAACCGTTAGCTTCTCTTTTCTTTATATATACATCCATTCTCTGTAAAGTATCATCTTTATAAGCAGGAATAGTTTTCCCTAATAAAAGCGGATCGTATTTTTCTTGTACTGATATATCATCAACTAAACTTATATTAATATTTGCATTATTTTGAATTTCTTTAAATTTGATTTCTCCGTTTGTAGCGCCTTGCCATGCATATACAGCATCTTTTACGGCATTAATTGAATCAGAAGGCACATTACCATCAGCAGATATTGAAAATGTTATGGGTTTCGAATTATTCCATCTGAATAATGCACCATTATAAAGTATATTATCCGCATAGTTAGGACCTATCTGATTAACAAGGTCTCTGCGCATATTCATAAGAATATTGTCTGCTAAATCACTTGCTTCATCGCAATCGTCTAATTGTGAAATTTCATATAAAGCTTTTTGTGTTTCATATGTTGGAGGCATCTTTGATAATGCTAATGCCTGATAATATACAGCTTCATTATCATAAGGTCTTGCGTTTGCTACATTTGTAAACATTTTATATGCTTTATCATATTGACCTATTTCTAAGTATTTCTTACCCTGATTAAACATATAGCTTGGTACCATATTCCTTAAAACAAAGAATACTCCCAAAATTAAGAGCAATAATATACACAAAACAATAATACTTATTTTGAGACCTTTTTTTTGCTCTTTTTTTGTTGAATAGTTTTCTGCCATTAAACTCTCCTTTATGTTATTTATTTAACTCCAATAATTCCGACAATTTTTTTGTTTCCAATTTTGATAAAATTTCACTGTTACCTTTTATTTTAAAATATTCTGCAAATTTTGGCGTAGTTTTTAAGTTATATGAACGTCCGTTTTTATCTTTTTTTCTGCTTATTAATCCTTTATCTATTAATTCTTGGACATGTTCATAAGCCGTTGAACCTCTTAATTCTTTAAGTTCTGCTTGCCTTATGGGCTCTTTTAATGCAATTACCGTAAGTGTCTTTAATACTGCATTTGTTATATCAACAGGACATAATTTTTCAACTATGTCCATATACTCTTCCTTAACTTGTATAATATAACCGTTTTCATCATCAATTTCAAGTGCGCCGTCACGTGATGAATAATCCATTATTAAATCAAGCATTGCATTTTCTGTTTCCTGTTCATCCGCTCCTAATATTGATGCTATTTCTTTTAAATCCACGGCTCTGCCCGTTACAAACAATACAGCTTCAATTCTTGATTTTAAATCCATAACTTACCTCTACGCCGTTTGTTCTTCCATGGGTGGTTTTTCTTTTACTACATATAAATCCGAATAAAATTCTTCCTGTTCCAAATCAAATTCACTTTCGGAAGTTAAAAATAACAATGCTATATATGCCGAAATTTTATCAAGCCCTAATAAAGTTAACGTATTAAGTTCTACTTTTTCTTCTTTTTCAAAAATTTTAATAAGATTTTCATGTAATATTTTTACGCTGCTTTCAATATACTCTTCATGAGCGAGATTTATAATATCATCGGCACTCATATTGGCATAATTTCTGACACGCCTTTTAGCACGCTCCAATGAATTTTTTACAGCTTGTTTTTTATCCAGTTGTTCATAAAATTCTAACTGTCTGATTAAATCTTTTAATGTTACGATTCTGTTTCTGTTTAGTTTTACACTGGTTCTTCTTTGAATTATATCTTCAATGGGTATAACATTATCAGGGTAATAATCCTGATAATAAAGTTCATCCGAAAATCTCGAATCATCAGAGTCATCATATTCGGGATTTACTTCAGGCTGAACTTCAAACTGCATAGGATCTATTCCAACAAGCACATTTGATTTTAATTTTAATAATACTGCTAAGAAAAATAATGCCCTGCCACTTAAACGCAAATTATTTGACTTACTTTCAGCTATATGAAGCATATATTTATCTGCTATATCGGCTATATCAATATTCCAAGGGTCAATTTTTCCTTGTTTTGCCATCTGAACCAATACTTCTATTCCGTCTAATTCTTCATTCGGCGTATCCAAAACTGAGTCAGGATTAAATCCCAAATCTTTTTCATAAGATTCGGCAGTCGATTGTATATAAAAATTGTTTGTATCCTTCGGATTTAACATTTAATTAGTCCCTGAATTTAACGCCTGTTACACGTGTTTTGCCATGTTCTTTTTGTGTTACACCAATTGTCCTACTAGCTGATTCTATCATAGGTTTACGATGACTAACTACTATAAATTGCGTATTTTTTGCTTGCTGTTGAATAATATCAGCTAAACGTTCGACATTAATTCCGTCAAGATTTGCATCAACCTCATCCAAAGCATAAAACGGTGCAGGCAGATATTTTTGAATGGCAAATACTAAAGCAAGTGCCGTTAATGACTTTTCACCACCTGACATAGCGCCTAGTTTTTGTTTTTTCTTATCTCTGGGTTGAGCTTCTATTGTTAATCCGCCTTCAAACGGATTTTCGGGGTTCTCAAGCATCAAGGAGCCCTCACCTTCTGATAACTTCGCAAATATATCTTTGAAATTCTCATTTATATTATTATAAGTTTTCATAAAAGTTTCTTTTTTTATTTGCTCGTAACCGTTCATTTTTTCTAATATTTGTTTACGTTCGTTGGTTAGAGTTGCTATTTGCTCTTTCTTTTCTTCCTGACGGGCTTTTACTTCATCATAAGCTTGTATTGCAAGCATATTTACAGGTTCCATCTCTTCCATGCGTTTTTGCAGTCTTTGGATTCTGCCTGTTATTTCTTCAGTTGATATTTCTGTCGGTACAAGCGAATTTATATCAATGTCATTATCTTTTAATTCCGTTCTTATTTCCTCTAATTGAGGCTCTAATTCACGTCTTCTTGCTTTAAATGCTTCTACTTGCTCCGTTATTTTTTCTATTTCATTTGAAATTTTATTCTTTTGTGTTTCTGTATTTAATAATTCTTCCTGCACCAAATCTCTTTGTTTTTGAAGTTGTATCAGCTTTTCGCCAAGTACTTTTATCTTTTCTTCAAGTTCTTGAGCTTTGATTTCTATATCTTTAATTTCCTGAGAATATACAATTTTGTCTTTTTCAGCCAATTCATTATCTTTTATTAATCTTTGAATTTGCTCTTCTTTTGTTTTTATAAGTTCTTTATTAAAATCGATATCTCTGTTTAATTCACTGATTTCATTATTACATCTCAATATTTTTGTTTGAAATTCTTTAATTTTATTTTCAATGGCAGATGTCATTTCTTTAAGTTTTTTAAGTTCGCCTTCTGACATTTTACTTTCAATTTCGGCTATTTTATCCTGAAGAATAAGCATTTTATCATTTAATTCAACAAGATTTGCTTCATATTTTTCAAGTTTTTTCTCAAGATTTTGAATTTTAGGTTCATTTTCACGAATAATCTTATTATTTTCGGCAATTTTTTGTTCGTTGTTTTGAGAGTTACTGTTTAAATTATTTAACTCTATTTTGGCGCTATTTAGTGCTGTCATTGTGTTAGAGTAATTTGTTCTTATTTTTTCCTGTTTATCCTGAAGTTCTTTTTGTTTATCTTCTAGCTCGGAATAGTATTTTTGAAGTTCAGAAAAACGAGATTTGTATTTATTGAGTTCTTCATCTTGATTTTGGCTGAACTTTAGTCCGCTGTTTTGTCTGTCACCGCCTGTTATGGCGCCTGATTTTTCAAATAAACTTCCGTCAAGCGTTACTATCCTATACTTACCTATAAGCCTTTTTGCACTGTCATAATCTTCCATTATTAATGTTTCACCCAGTGCATAATAAAATGCATCCAAATACTTATCATCAAAATCTACAAGATTTATTGCATAATCAATAACACCTTTTTCTTTTGGCATTTTAAGAGAGTTAGGAGTTTTTTTCATTCTGTTTAAAGGTAAAAATGTAGCGCTCCCTGCTCGAGCGGATTTTAAATAATCAATACATTGCCTTGCAACTTCTTCATCATCAACAACTATATTTTTCATTCTGCCACCCATGGCAACTTCCAGTGCGGTAGAGTATTTATTATCTACGCTGCCCAACTGCAATAACGGAGCATGTACTCCTCTTATCTTTGCTTTTATTATTGTATCTATTGACCTGCCTAAACTTATTTCTTCATAAGCACTTTTTTGAGCTTCTATTGTTAATATCTTCTTTTGCGCCATTTGTATATCATGCATCAAATCGGATATTTCGTTTTTATTTTTATCCAAATTGTACATTACATTTTGTTGAGCAAGTTTATAATCTTCAAGTTCTTTTGTTAATTCTTCAACTTGAAGCTTTAATTTATCTTTATTATCGTTAAAGTTAGATTTAAAATCCATAAGTTCACTTAACGATTTTTTTGCAAGGTCAATATCTTTTTTATATGAAGCTAATTCCGTTTCCAGCGGAATGGTTTCGGATTTTAAATTCCATTCTTCTTCTTTTAATTTTTCAAGCTCTTTTTTAAGATTATTTCGTTCTTCAAGCTGTTTATCGGCATTTTTATTTAAACCGGATACTTCTTCTAAAATTCTTGATAATTCAGCTTCTTGAATTTTAATATTTTCTTCAACGGAAACAATTTCTGCTTTTTTCTCTTCAATTTTAAGCGTAATTTTTTCAATTTTGTCTTTATGATTATCAATGCCGTTTTTAGAATTTTCAATGGTTTTAAGATTATCATGGATTGTTTTTTCAACGGAACTTATTGCGAGATTTTTTCTTGAAATCTGCCCTTTTAATTCTTCCAATTGTTTTTTTGTTTCAATTTGTTCCGCTTCACCGTTATTTTTAACAAGTTCAGAAATTTCACCATATTTTTTCTTTATTTCACTAAGAGTTTCTTCAAGTTTAGCAAGATTTAGTTCTTCATCTTTTTTCTTTTTATTAAACTCTAAAATATTTTGATGAGCCAATTCCAAATTTCTTTTTATATCAAAGTATTTAACGGTTGTAATCTGACTTTCAAGCTGAAATTTTTCCGTCTTTAACTTTTGGTATTTTAGTGCAGTTTCCTTTTCTTGCGCCAGTCTTTCAATAGAAGAATCTATTTCAGTCAAAATAAGATTGGCATTTTCAACTCGTTCTTCAACAGTCAAAAGTTCTTCCTGTGCTTTTTCAATACGTCTGTTAAAGTCGGCAATTCCCGCAATTTCATCAATAATTTTACGTCTTTCCACGGTTGAACAATTTGTAATACTCATAACGTCGCCTTGCATCATAACATTGTAGCTGTTAGGCGTTATACGGTATTTTTCAAGTTTTGTATGGATATCAGTAAGAGTAGAAACCTGATCATTCAAATAGTAAACACTATTAAATCCTTGCGAGGATTTTTTTATTCTTCTCGCAACAGAAATGGGTTCTTCATCTTTATTTTCAGGTTCAAAAACAACTTTAACATAGGCCTCATTTTTTTTTGTATGGGTAGAGATAAAGTCGGATAATTGTTCCGTGCGCAGATTTCTGGCACTGGCAAGCCCTAAAGCAAACAAAATTGAGTCAATGATATTACTCTTTCCCGATCCGTTCGGCCCCGATATTGTCGTAAATCCTTTCAGAAACGGGATTGTCATTTCATTTGCAAAAGATTTAAAATTATCGACTTCCAGTTCTTTTATATACAATTTTACAAATACCCATGTCTAGACATTTACAATTACACAACAAATACACGTAATAGTCAAAAACTTTACATATTATAAAATTTTTAAAAATTAATTGTAAATTTTTTTTATTAGCTTAAAAAAAAGTATATACTGTTATTATAAAAATTGGAGAATATTAAAATGAGCGATTATACGATAGACACTTTATTAATCAAAGCAGTAGAACTGGGTGCTTCTGATTTACATTTTATTGTGGGAGAAGTACCCTCATTCAGAATAGACGGAAAAATAATTAAATCTAAACTTCCCCCTATAACAGAAGATGATATGATTCACGCAATTGATACGATGGCACCAGTTTCCATGCGAGATAAAATATTTAATTCTTATGATGCTGATTTTCCTTATGAAATTGAAGGAGTATGCCGTTTTAGAGTCAATCTTGCAATGTCTTTCGGATATCATTCCATGACTATTCGTTTGGTATCATATAATATTCCTACTTTTAAAGAACTAAATTTACCTGAAAATATGGAAAAATTTTCTCAATTGGATAACGGCATTGTTCTTATAACAGGTGTAGCAGGTTCGGGAAAATCTACAACAATTGCTTCTATACTTGATCATATTAATAACACTCATAGAAAACATATTGTTACTATTGAAGATCCGATTGAATATGTATATAAAAGTAATAAATCAATATTTACGCAAAGACAAATAGGTGTAGATACTCCAAATTATCTGGACGGATTAAAATTTGCACTAAGGCAAGACCCCGATGTCATATTAATAGGTGAAATCAGAGATATGGAAACAGTACAAAGTGCCCTCCACGCAGCAGAAACAGGACACCTAGTTTTTGCAACGCTTCATACTTTTAATGCAATACAAACTATTAATCGTATTTTGAGTTTCTTTGCTCCGTCCGAACGTGATGCCGTAAGAAGCCAATTTGCCGAGGTATTTAGAGGTTCCGTATCTCAAAAACTATTGCCTAAAGCCGACGGAAAAGGCAGAATACCTGCCGTTGAACTGTTATATTCAACTGCAACGATAAAAGACTTTATTATAAAAGACGATCTTAATGAAATATATAAACTTGTTCAGAAAGGCTCTTATGATGATATGATTACTTTTAACTTATCATTATATGATTTGTTTAAAAGAAACCTTATAACTAAAGAAGTTGCACTTGAAAACTCGGATTCTCCCAATGAACTTATGCACTATATCAGAGGTGTATATACGGGAAGCGAAAATAATTTTTAAATATGAAAGAACAATTTACTACAAATACTATTAACTTAAAATCATACAGTTTGAGTGAATCCGATAAGATTATAGTTATGTATTCAAAAGAAAAAGGACTCATAAAAGGTGTGGCAAAAGGTATAAAAAAGCCGACAAGTAAGCTTGGGGGCAGAATGGATTTACTTGTTGCCAATAAAATGATGCTTAATAAGGGAAGAACTCTTGATACAATTTGTCAGGCAGAAGCTTTGAATACTTTCTTTAATCTTCGTAATGACATAAATAAAATATTCTTTGCTATGTATTGCTCTGAAATTGTCGCTAATTTCGGAGTGGAAAACGACCCTAATAGTGAAGATATCTATAATTTGTTCTATACCTTCTTGGAATATATATCAAATGCAAAAACAAAAGAGCAATCCATGCTCGCAGTACTCAAATTCCAGCTTAAAATTATGGATATTACGGGCTATTCAACAGAACTTAATAACTGCGTTAAATGTACAAAACCCGTCCAAGATGAAAATATATATTTTTCAATAGAACAAGGCGGTATTATATGCCCGGAATGTGCTCAAAATATCGTAAAAAAAATCAAAATTCACTCAAAAATAAAAGATTTTTTAAATACACTGCTTAAAGAAGATTTCAATATTCCCACTAAATATGATAATTTAGTTACGGAAAAATTTTTAGATACTTGTATTAATCTTTTAAAAAACTATATTGAATATTATTCTCCCAAAAGTTTTAAAACAACTCAAATACTGGAGGGCATAAGGTAAGTTATGGAACTTGAAAAATATATAGAACATACTCTTTTAAAACAAAATGCAACACGAGATGAGCTTATAAAATTATTTGAAGAGGCAAAACAGTATAAATTTAAGGGTGTATGCGTAAATAGCTGTAATGTAAAACTTGCAAAAGAATATTTGAAAGGAAGCAATATAACGATTGTAAGCGTTGTAGGATTTCCTTTAGGTGCATGTTTAAGTGAAGTTAAAGCATTTGAAGCTCAAAAGGCAATAGAATCAGGTGCTGATGAAATTGATATGGTTATTAATGTTCAATCAATCAAAGATAAAAATTACGGTTATACACAAAAAGATATAGAAGCAGTAAAAAATGCATGCCAAAATATCCCGTTAAAAGTAATAATAGAAACAGACCTTTTAACAAAAGAAGAAATAATAAAAGCATGTGAAATAATAATAAAATCCGGAGCGGAGTTTGCTAAAACATCAACCGGTTTTGTAAAAAACGGGGTCGGTGCAAAAGTTGAAGATGTTAAATTAATGAAAGAGATTCTTCAAAACTCAAAAGTTAAAATTAAAGCCTCAGGCGGAATTAAAACAAAAGAACAGGCAATTGCTTTAATTGAAGCAGGTGCGGTAAGGCTCGGAACAAGTAGCGGCGTAAATTTAGTGAAGATTTAATACTTCTTCAGGATTGATATTTATCAAACTCTTTTTGGGAACTATCATTTTAGCAAGTTCTTCCGCTTTTTTAGCCTCATTTTTTAAACGGTTATTTTTCAAATTTTTTTTCATAGCAAAATATAAAATACCAAGAGCAATAACAATATATTTACACTCGGATATGTTTTTTTTTGTTTTTGCGGTAATAATTTGTTCTTTTGTGTATACGGGAGTGACACCGGATTTATTTTCAGACTTATTTCTAAACTCTGAAAATATTGAATTATATCTGAATGATGGATTAAAATTTACTTTCATATCTTCAGCCTGCACTATTTTTGTTTTAAGACTTCCAAACCCGATTTTTCAATATCGGGAGTATTAATTTCGAATAAATGAACTCTGCCCGTACCAAGTTCTACATTAATTTTACCGTCAGCAGCCTGAATTGTGGAATCTTCACCATATGATTTAAACAGATTCTTTAAATCTTGAGTTTCTTTTAATCCGGGGATTTCAACAGTGCCCGATTGTTTTGAATTAACATCTCTGTTTGCTATAACAACAAGTGTTTTACCGTTTAAATGACGTGCGTATGCAATAATTTGATCATTATTATTATTAGAAACTTTTAACGGAATAAAAGAGCCTTTTGTAAGTATATCGTGATATTTAGGATTATTTCTGACTTCTAAGGTATTTTGCATAAAATCGCCGATTTCAGGATGCTTGCCGATTAAGGGTCTTGAAAAATTAAATATATCGGGTCTGCCTTTATGAACTGTACATTCGTTAGAATCGGTATCTGTTTTGTCATCGGTTGTACCTTCAAAATCATATAAATATTCATCACCCGTTTGATAACCGTCAAAATAATAAGGATTCAACATAGGCAAAGTGGCTTGAATACCTGAAACCAAATTAGAGTACGTTACACCGCCATGATTCATAATAGATATATCATCATGAGTACCGAAAGAACCTATAACGGATTTGCCCGAATCCATACCTTGTGACATATTAAGATTTTCTTTAACATAGTTAATTAAATCTTGAGCTTTTGCCATTTCATGGAAAATATGATATTGTCCGTAATAGCTGTCAAAACCTGCTCTTAAACAATCTTCAGGTCTGTCATAATTCATATTTAATTGCGGAGAAGCATCTTCATAAGTATAGCTTTCTGCAAGCCAAGCAAATTCGGGATCTCTTTTACGTGAATAACTTATTAAATTATCCCAAAATTCCGTAGGTTTAGTTCTTGCGACATCGCTTCTTATCCCGTCGACTCCCAAATCAATACACATATCGACAAAATCTTTATGTAATTTGAGTAAATCAGGGTTTAATTCACGTTTTGTTTCATCTTTCCAAGGATTAAACATCCTGATATCATTCCAGCCTCCGGGAGTTTTAGGCGTGCCGTCTTTTTCAAATGCCATTAATTCAGGTCTTTGTTTAAACAAATCATAAGAAGCACAACTTGGTAAATCAAGCATAACGCTTATGCCTCGTTTATGGCATTCATTAATAAAGTTTTTAAATTCTTCTTTTACATTTCTCGGATCATTCGGGTCATCTAACGCAGGGTCAATTTTAAGTAAATCCTGAGGCGCATACACGGAACCTGCCGTTCCCATTGCATTTTGTTTGCCCGGAGGATTTACCGGAAGAACATGTAATGTATTTATTCCTAATTTTTTAAATTCATCTAATCTTTTTACAGCATTATTAAAATTGCCTTTTATATCGCCATCTCTTAAAAGATCATTACCAACTCTGTTTTCAGCACCTAAGCTTCTTATCAGTACACCCATTATAACGGCATCATTATTTTTAAATTTGGTTCTTAAATTATTCTTATAAACCTCAGGTTGAGTATTTATATTATAAGAAGCGGGAATAACTTGAGGTGCAGCAGCTAAGCCTTGGTTTTGTAAATATTTTTCTAAAATATTTGAGCCAATCGGCTGTTGAGGCATATAAGCCGTATTGTAATTAGCAGGTTGCATAACAACTGCGGGTTCAACCGGTTTTTGAACCGCACTCGGCATTATATTCAATTTATTAGTTATATAATTAGCCATTTGTCTTTTGTTGTTCCTCTGCTTGTTTTTCTGTTTTACTTTTTTTACCTATTACTAAAGTGGCAATTAAAGTAACTGCCGTTAAAGCTAACATTGTTCCGCCAAAGATTTTCAGCCATTTATTGGAATTATATACTTTCTTTGCAGTATCTTTAAAGAAATTGCTGATTGGTTTTCCTGCAAGATTATTTCTTTCAACGGCATTAGCTCCATTTGTAACACCATCAACGGTGCATCTTGCCAAATCCGAAGTCATTCCGTTTTGCCAATTAGCTATCTTGTCCATAAATTCTTTTTTATATGCTTTAAATCCTTTTAATAATTCTGATGCCCTATCAGAACCGACCGTACGTTTCAAACTTGCTTCAATAGCACTTTCAGATTCGGAATCAAATAAAACTTTCATAACAGTTTTATATTCGCCTTCCGATAAGCCGAATCCGGAAGATTTAAGTTTTTCAACATAATCTGTTGTTGTAGCATCCATAATTACTTTTTTACAAGCTTCAACTATTCTTTGAACAGAAGCTGAATCTGCACTTTGTCCGTTTTCAGTTAAAATTTTACTTATTCTTGTTGTTAAAGTTCCTTCCTTAATTGCTCTGAATAAATCAAGCGACTGAATCAAACGATAAAATGAAGATTGTGCACCGGTTATTCTTTCTGCCGTATTAACATTAATTATATTTTCTACTGTTCCCTTTTTAGCGGCATCCGAAACACTTTGAGCAAGCCTTTTAAATCCTTTGGATTCAAATTCGCCGCCTGCAGCTGTGCATATATTTTCTGCAGTTTCCTTTACCGTTGTAGTAAATGAGGAACCGGTTTTTGTTTCATAATCTCCGATTAATTTTATTAAATCTTGTACAACTTTATCAAATTTGGCATCTTGAGAAGCTAAGTCAGAAAGTCTTTCCATTAAGATTTCAACATTGCCTTCTGATACGGATTTCAATTCTTTTCCGCTTAATTTAAGAGATTTAATAACTCTTTCGCTTACTTTGCCCCATTGATTAGCAATATATGTTCCGGATTTATCTCCGACTCTTGCCGAAATAAACCTGTCCAAAACACTTTTCTTTGAAGCAAATTCGGATACATTTGCAGCAAGTGTTCTGATTTTATCTGAAACTTGAGAAAGACTTGGCACTGCCGCTTTATTTTTTGCTTCAGTTAATATAGCGGAAAATTCTCTTGCGAGTTTTACCTGTTCACGTTTTGAGCTTCCTGTAACTTTAGATAATATATCAGCTATTTTCGGAATTGAACCTTCACTTATTGCTTTATTTAATGCATCTTTTTGAGCTTGAGGTAATGCTGATAAATCAGGTATTCTGTCTTTTAACAAATTTATTATTGATGTTTCATTTAATGTTCCGGGGGTTCTTAAAGCTTTTAATTCATCTTGAATAGCTGCTTGTATTGATGCGGAATTTGCTTGTACTCCGATTTTTGAAGCTATCTTAGCAATTAATTTATCATTTAGAGGCTTATCGGCATTTTTAGCAAGTAATTTTTCCAATGATTTAGCATTAAAATATTCTTTTATTTTGGATAATAAACCTTTATTGCCAATATTTTCAACGGCACGTGCACTTGATGACAAATCATATTTTTCTATGATTGCATTTATTGGTTTTTCAAGTCTGTTGCATGCCAATGCACTCATAACCGGAGTCGCAACACCTGCCGTCATCATCCACAGCGTGTTACCTTGGAGTGCTGTTTTTTGTGCTCTTTGTTTAATAAAATTATCTCTGTCGGGAAGATTTTTGCTTACTTTAAGTTTATCTCCCATTTTTTCCAATTGTTCTTTAGAATATAAATCAGTTAAAACATATTGAGGATCTTGGAAAAGCATCTTTTTACGACCTTGAGAGTCAATATATTTTTGGTGAATATCAACTCCGGTTCTGGCTTTTATTGGTGCCTGTATAGCTATTTTCGGCCATAATGCCATAGATGCAAAGAATGTTCCGAATCCTGCAAATTCCATTGCTTTACTTAATTTTAAAGGATTTTTTACAAATAAATATGCAGCTAAACCAAGCGCACCAAGTTTCATTCCCAAATCATTTATTCGCCCGAGTTCATAGTCATTAGCCTGACCTTTTGCGGCTTTGCCTATACTTACTATATCTTTTTTCAAATCTTTTGCATATTCTATCGGCGAACCGAATATTCTTGACGGTAATAAATGTCCTTTATATTCTTTAGGTTTTACTTTTCCGTTAGTATCAAAGGTAAAAGCAGGTAACGGTTTATTATCCATTGCCTGTGATGGAGAAATATTTTGATTTGCAATAATTGTGTTCAAAATATTTGTCATGCTAACATACTACCTTTTCTCTTTTTTCATCAATCAACGAGGTTGATGCATTGGGTTTAACCCCCCTATTTTTATTAAAGTTAAATAAAGTTGAAAAATTGCCTAATAAAGTCATTGCAACAGCACTTCCTAATAGGATTCTTCCTGCATAACGAGTGGTTTTTGAGCTGTTATTAAAGAATTCTTTACAACTTGCAACAAATTTTTGACCTAATTCTTTAGCAAAATTATCATATTTTGCAATTTTTCTTCCTTCTTCTTTTGCGATATGTGCGAGTTTTCTGTAATTTTTAAAATTGGCAATTCTTTTTGCAGGATTAACAACCAAGTTTTCCCAAGGACTTTGCATTGAAACGCCAACAGCCGTTGCTGCCCATAGGTATGAACTTAAGGTTGAAAATAATTTTGTTTTAACTACTTTTTCTTTAATAATCGGTTTAACTTTTTGATCGGCATGCTCTAAATCTTTATCGGATAAGCCCATCTTTTTACCTACTTTTTTATAGTAGCTTTCTCTTTCTTTGCCGTAATTGTCATTATTATAAAATAAATCCCAACGTGGAAAATCCACGCTTTCAAATGCTTTATGGTATTCGTGCGTAACAAGATTATTTAAATTGTCTTTATCGGGTAATTCATGTACAACTTTTTTATAAGGTAAATTTACATCAATTCCATATCTTAAATTGAGCGGTACTTCTATAAGTTTTTTAGAAAATGTTTTTGCAAGTCCGTATGCAATAACCCCAATCCCCATTTTTTTACCTAATTTAGAAGCACTAACGGCAGCAGGGGTTTCAAAAAATTTACTTGCCAGATTAAATACGGCAATCATCATAGCACTTCCTACAACATATGGAACCATGCCCATAGTTAAAAATTCATAAAAATTAGAATTTTTACTGCCCTCTAAACCTTTTTTAGGATATCTAGTGCAAGCATTAATAAATTTATCGGCTTGTATTTTTAACCCCGTGGTTAATGGATGTTTCTTTTTTTCTTCATAAAGAAGTGTATCTTGTGCTTCTGTTTTATTTTTTTCCTTTTGTTCGGAACCAAAAGTTACATGATTGAATTTATTTGTATTTGTATCGTTAATCCCAACCGAATAAACCATTACGCCTCACACATATATACCTGTATTCTTAAACACCCTCAAACTATATTATTGCCACATGTTTGAAAGATTTTTATAAATTTTTACATATCTTAATATTTTAAATTTTATAAAATTTTGCAATAATCTTCTTGCTAAAAATCAGGTTAAATTATAAAATATTTTTTATATAGACAACTATTTAGTAATTAAACTTTTAGTTCCTATCGCAAATTATTAACAAACAACAAACCAAGGAGAAACCAAAATGTACGAAGACGAAAAGCTTATTTGCGAAGATTGCGGAAGTGAATTTGTATTCACGGCAGGCGAACAAGAATTCTATGCACAAAGAGGTCTCGTTAACAAACCTAAACGTTGCCCTGAATGCAGAAAAAACAGAAGACAAAAAAACAGAAGAAAACTTTATGAAGTCACCTGTTCTAAATGCGGATGCCAAACTAAAGTTCCTTTTAAACCTATTGAAGGTAAAGAAGTATACTGTAAAGATTGTTATGCCGCAATGAAAGCAGCTGAAGCTCAATAAAATAAGTATTTTTCATAAAAAAAGGAGATGCCTGACAGTATCTCCTTTTTTATTGGTTTTGCTTATGGTTTAATATGCATATATAAAATTATCGGAGAAAATATGAAATCATTAAAAGTAGGATTGATAGGTTTTGGTACGGTAGGTACAGGCGTTTATAAAGTATTAAAATCGTTTGATAACATAAAAATATTAAAAATTGCAGTAAAAGACATTAATAAAAAAAGAGAAATTGAAAATTTTGATACAAATCTATTGACCGACAATCCTTATGAAATTACCTCAAATCCTGAAATTGATGTGGTTATTGAGGTGGCAGGAAATGTTGAACCGACATTTGACATATTAAAAGATGCAATAAAAAACAAAAAACATATAATTACTGCAAATAAAGAACTTCTTGCGAAACGAGGAAGCGAATTATTTGCTTTAGCAAAAGAAAATAATGTAATTATATTGTATGAAGCGGCAGTTGCAGGCGGAATCCCGATAATTATGCCGATAAAAACCATCCTGAGTGCCAATAAAATAACAAAAATTGCGGCAATACTGAATGGAACAACAAATTATATACTGACAAAAATGTCTGAAAAAGGAATGAGTTATGAAACAGCATTAAAAGAAGCTCAAGAACTCGGTTATGCCGAAACTAATCCGACAGGTGATGTAGAGGGTTATGATGCGGCTTATAAATTAGCTGTTTTATCCACGATTTCTTTTAATAAAAAGATTGATATTAATAAAATATACCGTGAAGGCATAACAAAAATTACCGCTCAAGATATAAAGTCCGCAAAAGAATTAGGATACAGAATAAAACTTATTGCATTAGGACAGGTATTAGAGGACGGAAAAATTGACGTAAGAGTGCATCCGATGCTTGTAGCAAAAAAACATTTACTTGCAAAAATAGATAATGCAACAAATTCAATAATGTTAACAGGCTATCCCGTAGGTGATTTAATATTAACAGGTGAAGGTGCAGGTGCAATGCCGACTTCAAGCAGCGTAGCAGGTGATTTATTAGTACTTGCATCAGAGCTTGAAACAACTCAAAACCCTTTGCCGCAAACTGTTTGTAATCATAGTGATTATGCCGAACAAATAAATATAGGAGATACCTATAATGAATATTTTATATCTATTACGGCAAGTAATAACCCCGGGGCAATAGGACTTATCGGAACTGTCTGCGGTAAACACAACATAAATATTAATACTATTATGCAAAAAGGGATTAATAATGATAACACTGCCGAAATCGTTGTTATAACTGAACTAAGTAAAGAATCGGACATTCAAAATGCACTAAAAGAAATGTTAAATGCGGAAAAAATAAAAAAGATTAATAACCTTTTAAGGGTTATGAACTAAGGAGATAAAGTAATGGAAAAGAATCATTATCAAGGATTGATTAATAAATACAGACAATATTTACCCGTAACGGATAAAACTCCGATAATAACGTTAAATGAAGGTAATACTCCTTTAATAAAAGCGGATAATTTAGCCAAAAGAATCGGACTAAAAGGTAATTTATATCTAAAATATGAGGGTGCAAATCCGACGGGAAGTTTTAAAGACCGGGGTATGACAATGGCAGTTACCAAAGCTGTCGAAGACGGTTCTAAAGCAATAATATGTGCCTCAACAGGAAACACCAGTGCGGCTGCGGCTGCATACGGTGCTAAGGCAGGTGTAAGAGTTTTTGTTTTAATTCCTGACGGTTATATAGCATTGGGAAAACTTTCTCAAGCAATGATGTACGGTGCGGAGATTATTGCTATTCAGGGTAATTTTGATGAAGCACTTGAAATGGTTATAGAAATCTCTAAAAATTCGCCTATTACACTTGTAAATTCCGTCAACCCGTACAGAATTGAAGGTCAAAAGACAGGTGCATTTGAAATAATAGAAGCACTTGGTGATGCACCTGATTATCATTTTATCCCCGTCGGAAACGCAGGAAATATTACTGCATATTTTAAAGGTTATGAAGAATTTTTTGCATTAAAAAAATCCTCACATCTGCCTAAAATGATGGGATATGAAGCAGAAGGTGCAGCAGCTATCGTTAAAGGTCAAAGAATTCTTCATCCCGAAACTATTGCAACAGCAATAAGAATAGGAAATCCTGCAAGCTGGAAACAAGCTGAACGTGCTCGTGACCTGTCTAATGGTACTATTGACTCAGTTACGGATAATGAAATTATTGAAGCTTATAAATTAATGGCATCAGAAGAAGGAATATTGGCGGAACCGGGCAGTGCCGCATCTGTTGCCGGTCTTATTAAAGCTAACAAATCAGGATTGATTAAAGAAGATTCAACATCTGTTTGTATTTTAACAGGTAACGGATTAAAAGATCCCGACAGTGCAATAAAATATTCTAATTCAGAGGTTAAGAAAACAAAAGCTGATTTACATGAAATTCTAAAAATAATTAATTTATAAATTTTCTTTATTTTCTTTATTATAGCGTTTTTTAGTGGCTATTCGGTTCAAAACTCCGACTGCCGCTCCTATTAATACCGTATTAATTAAGAAAGTCAAGCCATAACTCCAATTTTTACTTTTTAAATATTGATTTCTTATGGATTCAGGCAGTTTTAATATTTCATCATAAGATTTTATCAGACCATTTTCCATAACTTTTGTGTTAAATAATTTATCAAAACCTTTGTGTATCGGTTTTTCTATTACTTTTTCGCCAAAAAACATTAAAGGAACCGTAACAGAGAATCTTCTTGCATTTTCCTGTTTTTCATATTTGTCTCTGGAAGCATAAAAGTAGCTTGCAATACTGACGGGATAAATAAAAGCTCCGTAGTGAGCAAGTTTTAAATCACCCGTTTTTGTAAAATCAAATGTTTTAACCATTTTTGAAATAAAGGGGTTAACCAATTCATATATTTTATCATTTTTTGCGGCGGCTAAAATACCTGCCAATATGGCAATTGAAGTAACGCTAACCGTACTTAATTTTGCTATTAATTTTTTTGCTTTTTGTTTGGCAAGTTCTTGTTGAGCTTTTGTATTTTCCTTTTTTAATCCCACAACATCCGTAAAATCTTCTTTACCGTTTTTAGCATAAGTTAATATGTTTCTAACGGGAGCTATCGCAAAGACAATCGGCAGAATTACACCAAAAGTCGACATAATTTGTCCGAATTTAGCAAGTTTTATATTTTTTAATTTCTCGGCCCCGATATTTGCCATTTCCTTTACGGGGGTCGAAATCATATCTTTTTCCAGATTATATTTTTTTGAAAATATCTTTGATGTTGCTTTTGCAACAAACGGAGCGGAAAAATAAAACAAAGCGGATTCACTAAGTTCCGCAAATCCTATCTCTTTCGCTTCGTCTTTACTTCTTGATACTGCAAGTTTAGACAGTAAACATCCGCCTGTATCACGGGCAAACATGCCTATTGAAGAACTTGTATTTATACCTTTTAATATTCTTGTCGGTATGGATAAATCGTTCATAAACTAATATTAAAGGATAATAACTGCTATCAGTCAAGATTTACAAAAAAAAGATGTATTTTAGTTAAGTTTGTAGCATAATACCAATATATATAATATTAAGTTATTGGAGAGACTATGGAATATACTAAAGAATATTACCTTAAAATGTATGAAAAACCGTTAACGGAATTAATAGAATTATCAAATAAGATTACGAAAGAAAATTTTGATAATAAAGTAGAAGCTTGCAGCATAATTAGCGCAAAAACAGGAGCATGCTCCGAAAACTGCAAATATTGCGCACAAAGTAAACACAATCATGCCGAAATACAATGTCATCCTCTGTTGGATACAGAAACAGTAAAAAAAGCGGCATTAAGCGCAAAAGAAAACGGTGCAACAAGATTTTGTATAGTTACATCGGGCAGAGTTCCATCTGATTCGGACTTTGAAAAAATACTTGAAATGATTAGGCAGGTTGCTTCTATTGACGGAATACATTGCTGTGCATCTTTAGGATTATTATCCGAAGAACAGGTTAAACGTATTAAAGAAGCAGGTGTTGAAAGATACAATCATAATATTAATACTTCCGAAAATTACCATAAATCAATCTGTACTACACATAAATTTTCCGACAGAGTCAATACCGTTAAAATGATTCAAAAATACGGAATGGAAGCTTGCTGCGGAGTCATTATCGGTATGGGTGAAACAAGAGAAGACAGAATCGATATGGCATTTTCTTTAAAAGAATTAAATCCTAAAACAGTTCCGATTAATTTTTTAAATCCCATAAAAGGTACTCAATTAGAGGGATATGAAAATAAAATTGACGAAGAAGAAATTTTAAAAACGATTTGTATATTCAGAATGATATTGCCAAATGCTATGCTCAGATACGCAGGCGGAAGAACAACAAGATTAAGTGAAGCTAATCAAAAACTCGGTATTCAAGCCGGAATTAATTCTTTATTGGTTGGTAATTACTTAACAACAGCTGGTTCAAATTCCAAAGAAGATAAAGAAATGCTTAAAGAACTCAACCTTGTTATGGAGTAATACCGTCGGAGCAGTTATGCAAAATCAGTATGAAACAGATACAATTAGTGCAATAGCAACTCCGATAGGTAATGGCGGAGTCAGTATTATTCGTATGTCGGGTAATAAGGCTTTTAATATTATTGAAAAAATGTTTTCAATAAAAAATCTTGAAGCCGGAAGAATCTATCATGGAAATATTTTGGAAGATTCCGCAAAAATTGATGACGTTATTGTATTGCCTTTTAAAGCCCCTAACAGCTATACGGGTGAAGATATTATTGAAATTCAATGCCATGGCGGAATATATATTACAAATAAAATTCTTGATTTAACTTATAAATACGGCGCCCGTCCCGCTCAAAAAGGCGAATATACAAAAAGAGCTTTTTTAAATAAGAAAATGGATTTATCACAAGCCGAAGCGGTTCTTGATATAATCCATGCACCAACCGAAAGTTTTGCGGTTAATTCGGCAAAAAATCTTTTCGGTAAACTTTCCGTTGAAACCTCTGCTATCAGACAGAAAATTATGGAGCTATTATCTAAAATTATTGCTGCCGTTGATTTCCCTGAAGATGTTAAAGAACCTGAATATTCTTATATTGAAACAACTCTTGAGAATATAATTGAAAAAATAAATTATATTTTGAGTTTTTCAAAAAGCTCAAATATATACAGGCAAGGAATAAAAATTGTGCTTGCTGGCAGACCTAATGTGGGAAAATCCTCATTATTTAATGCGTTGTTAAATTTAGAACGTGCGATTGTAACCGATATTGCAGGTACTACAAGAGATTGTCTTCAGGAAACCCTTGATATAGACGGAGTTTTAGCTACTATTATTGATACGGCAGGCATACGTGATTGTGAAAATATTAATAAGGTTGAAGCTATCGGAATTGATTTTTCAAAAAAATATCTCTCTGAAGCTGATATTGTTTTGTTTTTGTATGATTTAAGCGAAGGTTATACAAAGGAAGATAATGAAATCTTTAATTCAATTAAAGATAAAAATTACATAAAAATAGGTACAAAATCCGACCTTACATCAAACAAAGACAATGATGCAGTTTGTTTATCTTTAAAAACAGGTGATAATCTTAATTCTTTAAAACAAAAAATTAAGTCTGCCGTTTTAACTCAAAATTTAAATGAAGTGGAATTTATAACCAATAAAAGGCAGCAAAAATGCTTGGAAGAAACAAAAAATGCTTTAATTAACGCATTAATCGGTGCGCAAACCAAACAAATTCAAGACCTTATTTCCATTGATGTTAAATCTGCTTTAATGTATATAAGTGAAGTTTCAGGTGAAGTCATTACGGATGATATTTTAAATAATATCTTCGATAATTTCTGCATCGGTAAATAGTGTTATTTAAAATTGTATTTTTTAATAACCTGTCGGCTAATAATATTTTTCTGTTATTTTAATACAGTTATTATATGGGCTTTACTTCACATATTTTTAATAAAGATATTGATGTTATGCATGAAGTACTTATGCATATCTCCAAATATAATAATGATGATATTCTTGTTACAGATGATAAGTTTAATATCATTTTCCACAATTCAAAATATATAACCGATAACGGCAAATATACACTGTTTGATGTTGCGGATAATTTCTTAAATGAAAATGTAAGAATTAATATAGAAAATTTTAAAAATTCAGATAAAAATCATCTTTTCTTAAAAATGATATTAAATGACAATAATGCTTTCCAAAATATTCCGGTTAATATACATTTAACCAAAATAAAAAACAGAAAAAATAAAATTAAAGGTTATAGTGTAATTATTCAAGATGTAACTCAAGAAGTTAAAAACAGAATTCAAAAAGAAACGTTTATAGACATAATCTCACATGATTTAAAAAATCCGATGAGAGCAAATATACAAATTCTTGAATTAGTATTAAAGAATAAATTCGGCACTTTAGATACTAAATTAAAAAATGTTATCGAAGAATTACTTAACTCCTGTCGATTTATGATATATATGGCTGATAATCTGCTTATTAAATATAAAAACGAGATTGATTTATTTGAACTTCAAAAACAGGAATACTCGCTTATTGATTTAATAAAAGAAAGATGTAATAAACTAATGAAAGTTCTTGATAAAAAGAACCAGACCATAGAGCTTATTATAAACGGAAAAATTTCGCCCGTTGAATTTGATAAAGATGAAATAACAAAAGTTATAAACAATTTGATAATAAATGCTTCGGAGCAAAGTTCAACCGACTCCAAAATATATATAAATATAGATAGTACTTTGGATGATATTACCGTATCAGTAACAGATAACGGCTATGTACAAAAAAATGATAATTTAAGCGGAATTTTTGAAGAATATTTAACATGCTCAAACAAATTCAGAAAAGTCGGGTTCAGTTTGGAACTATATAACTGCCGAAGAATAATAGAAGCACATAACGGACATATTTTTGCTTCAAATTCCGATAACGGAACTTCCATAACTTTCTCACTGCCGATTAAAATTAATAGTTAAATTTATCAAATTTTTTGATATCCAAATTTTTGTAATCTTCAAAAGAACTTATTACAGGCAATTCAGGTTCATTTTCGGTAATAACCCCAAAATTAAATGAATTTATTAAATTATTTGCCTCAAGTGTTAAATCAAGATTAATTGTATCTTTTGCTTTTTGAATCAAAGGAAATTCCCAAAAAAGAGATTTTCTGTATAAAAAAGTATGTAAATCGTATAATTTTAAATTATAAGACTCTCGTACAAGATAAGTTATTCCTTTATAATAATCTTTTAATTTTTGTTCGTCCCAATTGAAATTAAGCATATTTTTCACTCGGTGCACATAAAATCGAACATCAGAGCCGTAAAAATTTTCACATTTATTTAAAACACTAAATAACCATATTGGGTCTTGAAATCTTTTTAAATCGTTAAAGAATAAATTATTTTTAACCAAAAATTTTCTGTTATATAAGAAGCTCCAAAATCCGTAACATATTTGATAATCATGGATATTGGCAACCTTATTGGAAAAAAGATTAATATAATCTTTAAAACTCCAAATTATTTGAGAGAAATCATCACCGTTATCTTGGAAAGGTATACCCGCAATAACATTTAGATTTGTTTTTTTTGCCAAATCATAAAGTTTTTCAAGCGAATCGGATGAATAAAAATAATCATCACCGTCAAGAAAAGCAATAAATTCACCTTTTGCTTTTTTTATACCTATATTTCTGGCATATCCTGCACCTTGATTTTGTTTTAATCGAATAAATTTGATATTTTTTAAAGAAATTAAGTTTTTAATATCATTTTTAAACGAAACTTTGCTTCCGTCATCTATAAGAATTATTTCTATGTTTTTTACGGTTTGATTTAAACAAGAATTTAAAGCCTCTTTTAATAAAGCTGTATCGGGATTATAAACGGGTATAATAACGGAAATTTTTATATTATTAAAAAACATATAAATATTATATTATATTTTTACGGATATAAATCATAATATATTAAGAATATGTAAAGGCACAATAAAGCTGTGTTAAACTAATAATATAGGGTAAAGGAAGTTAAGGAGATAAAAATGATACCGATTTTAGATTCAAAAAGACAATATGCCAAAATAGGCAAAGAAATTGAAAAAGAAGTAATTGAAGTATTGGCTTCGGGTTCATATATATTGGGTAAACATAATAAAGCGTTCCAAACGGAATTTTCAGAATTTGTGGGAACAAAATATTCCGTAGGATTAAATTCAGGTACTGATGCACTGCATTTAGCCCTCAGAGCTTTAGATATCGGAAAAGGTGATGAAGTTATAACAACAGCATTTACCTTTGTAGCAACAGCAAGCGCAATAGGATTAGCAGGTGCAACTCCCGTATTTGTTGATATTAATTCCGATACTTTTAATATTGATGCAAATAAAATAGAAGCGGCAATTACCCCGAGAACAAAAGCTATAATTCCGGTTCATTTGTACGGACAGCCTGCCGAAATGGATAAAATAACGGATATAGCTAAACGCCATAATTTAAAAGTAGTAGAAGACTGCTGTCAAGCTATCGGGGCTGAATATAAAGGACAAAAAGTTGGTTCATTCGGAGATTTCGGGTGCTTTAGCTTCTATCCGACCAAAAATTTAGGCGGTATGGGCGATGGCGGTATGATTACCTGCAACGATGAAAAACTTTATAACAGAGTTATTGCTTTAAGAAACCATGGCGGTGCCGTCAGATACTATCATGATGAACTTGGAGTTAACTCAAGACTTGATGAAATTCAAGCTGCCATTTTGAGAGTTAAAATGCCTTACGTTAATGAATGGAATGCTAAAAGAAGAGAAAACGCTTACAGATATAATGAAATGTTTGCTAAATATCCTGAGATATTGACTCCTAAAGAAATTGAAAACTCTTATTGCGTTTACCATCAATATACAATAAGAATAGAAAACCGTGACCAAGTTCATCAATTATTACAGGAAAACGGTATCGGAGCAATGATTTATTATCCCGTTCCGCTGCATTTACAAAAATTACATAAAAACCTCGGATACAAAGAAGGTGACCTGCCGTTGACCGAAAAAGACACAAAACTTGTAATGTCGCTTCCGATGTTCCCCGAAATAACTCCGGAAGAACAACAAACAGTTGTTGATACGGTCGTTAAATGTTTGAACATGACAAAACAAGCAGTATAATAAATCAATATTAATTCCAAATATCAGGAGTGGCAAGAGTTAAAGCTGTTATATTTTTATAACCGTTTTGCTTCAGAAGATTAATAATTTCTTCAAGAGTTGCTCCCGTTGAAGTTATATCATCTAAAATTAACAGCGCTTGAGTTTTCTCGGGTGCTGTTGTTTTTTGATTTAAGCCAAATGCACCTTTTATATTTTTTATTCTCTCTTTTCTATGTAATTTATATTGATTATCAGTATCTTTTATTCTTATAAGAAATTTATTATCGGTTTTATATCCGGAAAGCTTAGAAAATTCATCCGCTACTATATCCATGTGATTATATTTGCGTTCTTTTTTTCTGTTTTTATGAATGGGAACGGGAAGCAAAAGATAATTTTCATTCAAATTTATTTCTTTCCAAAATTCATACATAATTTTAGCTTGAAGTTTAGCTAAATATTTTTGATTATGATATTTAAGATTTTTAATAAGCTTTTTAATTATGTCATCATATATTGTGCAAGAATATACCTGAACTTCATTAATTATTTTTAAGGGAGTATTTGGCAGATAATGTATTTTTTTTCTGCATTTTGAACATAATATAGTATCTTCCTTTGTACTTTTACATAAGTAGCATGGTTGTATATATATAAGGTTAAGTAGTTTTTCAATCAACTTTATCATATAATACAAATTATAATAGATAAAAGAGAAGAATAAAATGAATTTTATACATATGTTTTCAAGCTCAATAATAATGATATTATTGATAAGTTTATTGATACTGGTGCATGAAGCGGGACACTTTGCGGCAGCAAGGCTGGTGGGAATAAGAGTGGATAAATTCGGATTCGGTCTGCCGATAGGGCCTACCTTATTTTCAAAAAAAATAGGTGATACAGAAATATTAATTCACGCATTCTTGCTTGGAGGATACGTTTCTTTTCCTGACGATGAAGAAGATTGCGACCTGCCCAAAGATTCGCCGATGCGTTATTCTAATAAAACAGTGGGACAAAGGTCGATAGTAATATCCGCCGGTGTAATTTGCAATATAATTTTAGCTTACATTTTAATATTTTTTACGGGATTAATTTGGAAACATTTACCCGATAACAAGTTTACAGTTAAATTTGAAAAATTTGCACCTTCGGCTGTTGAATCAATACTTCAATCAGGATTAAAAAAAGGTGATATTATTTATTCAATTAACGGAACAAAAGTTGATTATCCTATTGCAATTAATAAATTTTTCACACTTTCAAAAGAATTTGACGGATTTGCAAATCAGAATATTATTGATTCTAAATTGGTTGAACTTAAGAAACTAAATCCTGCATTAAGCGATACTCAACCAATAAAATCAGGCACAACAATAAAATTACCCGATTTTGAAGATGAAAAAAGCGTTAATTTAACTTTTGATAACATAATAGGGCTTGAAAAATATAATTCAAATGAAACGGAACTGTCGGGATTCCAAAAAGATTTGAGAAATAAAATTAACTATCAAAAAACCTATACGCTTGAAAATGATGCACTTTTAATTGATATTGCAGCCGCAATATCAGATACTAAAAAACCTGTATCCATAGTTGTATTGAGAAATAATGAGCAAATAGAGTTAAAACCCGCATATCCTGATAAAGAAGGTAAAATGGGGATTGAACAGAGTTATAGTGAAAAATATACAGATACATCGGATTTAAAAAAATTAATCCCCGCAACTTATCATTATGTAAACTATAATATAGGTTTTATGGTATATACATTAGGTAAACTGTTTACGGGCAAAATTCCCGTAAGTGAAATGAACGGTATTATAGCAATTACCAAAATCGGAACGGAAATTATAGCCTATAAAGGTATTTTTCAAGGTTTATTATTGACGGCTATGATATCTTTAAATTTGGCACTAATCAATATATTGCCTATTCCTGCGCTTGACGGCGGACATTTATTCTTTTTAATTATCGAAAAAGTTACGGGAAAACCTGTCAGCAAAGATTTTGTCGAAAAAGTAAGTAACTTTTTCTTCTATCTTTTGATAGCATTGATGATACTTATTGTATATAATGATATACATGCATGGGTAATAGGTAAAATATAAAATGAGGGGTCGATTATTTATAATAGCCGGATGCTCCGGCGTGGGCAAAGGAACAATATTAAAGTTGTTCTTGGAAAAAAATCCCGACGTAAAGCTTTCAATATCTGCAACAACAAGACAGCCACGCACGGGAGAAACAGACGGAGTAAGCTATTTTTTTGTTACGGAAGAAGAATTTGAACAAGAAATAAAAAATAATGATTTTTTGGAATGGGCAAGATTCAGCGGAAATTATTACGGAACACGCAAAAGTTTTGTTGAAAAAACTTTAGCTAAAGGCATTGATTTAATACTTGAAATAGAAGTACAAGGCGCAAAACAGGTAAAAGACAAAATGAATGAGGCTGTATCAATATTTATAATGCCTCCTTCGATAGAAGTTTTGGAACAAAGACTAAGAGGCAGACACACTGAAGATGAAGAAACAATCAAACGCAGACTGAATGAAGCAGCTCGTGAGATTGAAGCCGGTAAATCTTTTGACCATAAAATTATAAATGATAATATAGATGAAGCACTAAAACAGCTTCAAGAAATATATGACACAGGAAAATAATAATATGTTCAAAGGTAAAACGATACTGATAGGAATAACGGGAGCAATTGCTGCATATAAAATATGCGAGCTTATCAGATTGTTTAAAAAAAATAATGCAAACGTAAAAGTTGTAGTAACTCCTAATGCGTTGGAATTTGTAACAAAAACTACCTTAGAAACATTAAGCCAAAATAGTGTTGACACTGAAATGTTTAATATAAAAGAATATAAACCCGAACATATTGCCTTAGTTAATGAAGCGGATATATTTTTAATAGCACCTATAAGTGCAAATACAATAGCCAAAACAGCTCTCGGAATTTGTGATAATTTGTTAACCGCAACATTTTGTGCCTTTAAAAAACAAATCATAATAGCACCTTGTATGAATACTAATATGTGGGAAAATCCCGCCGTACAAAATAATCTTAATACATTAAAAACAAGAGGAGTTAAAATAATTGAACCCGAAACAGGGTTTTTAGCATGCGGAACGGAAGGCAAAGGCCGACTTGCCGATATAAATATTATTTTTAAAAAAGTTAAAGAGTGTTTAATCCCCGAACAAATTTTAAAAGGTAAAAAAATAGTAATAACAGCAGGCGGAACAAAAGAAGATATTGATGCCGTAAGATATATAGGTAATTACAGCTCGGGAAAAATGGGGATAGCTCTTGCGGATAATGCGTATTCAATGGGAGCGGAAGTTGTTTTAATCTCTACCGTTGAGGCTAAAAAACAATATAAAGTTATAAATGTAAAAACGGCGGATGAAATGTATGAAGCAGTAAAACAAGAATTTTGCAGTGCAGATTCATTGATTATGGCTGCTGCCGTGAGTGATTATAAAGTAAAAAATAAAAGCGAACAAAAAATTAAAAAAGATGGTAATCCCTTAAAAATTGAATTAATAGAAAATCCTGACATATTAAAAGAAATGTGTAAAATAAAAAAAGATAATCAAATTGTAGCAGGTTTTTGTGCAGAAAGCGAAAACATAGTGGAAAACGCAAAAATTAAGATAACGAAAAAAGGCTGCGACTATATTTGCGCTAACGATATTTCAAAAAAAGATATCGGTTTTGAGTCAAATTACAATGAATTATATATAATAGATAAAGAACATAATATTATGCATCTTGAAAAAACAGATAAATATACTTTAGCGGAAGAAATTTTGGGAAAAATATATGGAAAAAGTAAATAAAATAATAAAACGAATAGAAGAATTTGCCCCGTTAACCACAATGCAGGCATGGGATAATTCGGGATGGCAGATAAATTTGGGTATAGAAGATACAAAAAAAATACTTGTAGCCTTGGATGTAACTCCGTCAACAGTAGATGAAGCAATAGATAAAAAGTGTGATTTGATATTATCTCATCACCCTGTATTTTTTACATCAATAAAATCAATACACTCGCCATACATAATAAAAGCCATCCAAAATAATATACAAATATACTCTGCACATACAAATCTGGATATAGCCCAAGGCGGAGTAAGTGAATATTTAGCGGAAAAATGCGGATTTAAAGATTTAGATACGGCATTTGAATTTATAAAGTATAAACAATTCAGGAAAGAAGAAAATTTTTCCAAATTAATATCAACACTAAAAACAATATTTAGTCTGCCAAGTGTCAGAGTAGTAAACAGCAAACGAAAAACATATCGTTCAATAGCTTTTTGCTCAGGCTCGGGAGCTGAGTATATTCAGGATTTGGAAAAAATCGGAATTGATGTATTTATAACAGGCGATTTAAAACACCATCAAGCACTTAATGCAAATAAAATGACAATCATTGATTTAGGCCATTTTCACAGCGAAAAAATTGTTGTGGAAATTTTTGAAAATTTATTGAAAAATGAAGACGTTGAAGTATTTGCCGCTGTTGAAAAACCGGCATGGGAGTTAATATAATGAAAAAAATTTTTTTAATTTTAATGGGATTAATAATAATCCAAAACGCAAGCTGTGCAAAAGATATATTGCAGTTTGATTTTCCCAATTCCGGCTGGCATAAAGTGCAAAGTCCCGACGGAGTTGCCGCAAAACAATGCTATGTTCCGATAAATCAAAGCAGTGAAAATTATACTGAAATGCTTATATTTTATGAAAGAATTCTAAAAAATGCAGATATTTCACCAATTGCAATATTACAAAAACAACTCGGAAAAGACAAAACCAATTTTACTGATATTTATCCGCAATATATCAAAAAGGACTTAGATAACGCAATGGTTACATGGTGCAGTGAACAAAAAAACACCTGTTCAATCCAAAGAGCATTTCAAGGAAAAGAAGGTGTAGTTGTTGCAATATATATGAATAAAATGCCCCATTATTCACAAAATATGTTTTCACAATGGTCAAATATATTGGGTCAAATAAAATTATATGAGCCGCAAGGTGAAAATAAGCCTAACAATCTGATTGAGCTATAAAATGCAAATAACAGGCGGAAAATTTAATTCAAGAAAAGTAAAAACGGCAGAATATGAAAACATAAAACCGACACTGTCAAAAACACGTCAGGGAATATTTAACACCCTTTATGCAATGACAGAAACAGACGGAAAGACATTTATAGATATGTTTTCAGGCAGCGGAATAATGGCACTTGAAGCTGAATCAAGAGGATTCCGTTCCATAATGTTTGAAAAAGATAAAAAAACTGCGCTTGCCATTAAAGAAAGTTTTTTATCATTGAACTTAGCACCCGAAATATATTTTGGCGACGTTTTAAAAAATCTTCCCAAGCTTAACAAAAAAGCGGACGTTATATTTATTGATCCGCCTTATGAATCTGATTTATACGAAAAATCATTAGAATTAATTTCCCAAATAAAAATACTCAATCCCAACGGCATAGTAATACTTGAACATCCCATTGATAAACATATAAATATACAAGGCTATAAACTAATTAAAGCCAAAACATACGGAAACAAACAAATAACTTACCTTAATCTAAAGGAATAATCAATTTTTGACCGATAGATAATTTACTTGCAGTTGCGAGATTGTTAACTTTTCTGATTTTTTCAATTTTATTTTTGTCGTATTTACCGTAGAATCTGTTAACAATACTGCTCATAGTGTCGCCTCTGGAAACAATATAAGTTTCAACAGCGGGAACTTCTTCTTTTTCCTGCACTACTTTAGGTTCTTCGGGAACAACTTTTACCTGTTGTAATTGACTTTTTCTTGAAATTCTTTTTTCATATTTAGGCTGGTCAATAGCACTGCTGTAATTATCATGAGATGTATTAGCACTTAAACTGATAACGGCATTCATAATAAAAATACATAATGCACCTGTGATAAACCCCGTTAAAAGGTAAACCCCCGGTGATTTATCTTCCTTCGGGTTAATCTTAAAAGCTTGCCATAAAAGATCAAGTTCTTTTTGTTTTTCAGGTCTTTTATATGTTTTAGGTGTATTATCATCCTGTTCAAATTCTTTTTGGCTTTTCAATTCAGAAAGATAAGCGATTTTTTCGCCTGAAATATTAGACCTGTATAACGAAGAATTTCTCATAAAAATCCCAATCCTTTTCCTAACAGTTACATGATAGATTAAGAAATAAATTGAAGTCAAGAAAAACAGATTTAAATTTACAAAAACGTAAAAAAGTCTGAGAGTTATTCTCAGACTTTTTTAAAATAAACCTTTAATTAAGCGGCAATACCTTTAATTTCGGTAATTAAATAATTTGCAATCCATTCAAAATCACTGTTTGATTGTGCTGCTTTCTTAAGGTAATCAATGGAAGATTCGCCTATTCTGATAAGTACCATAGCAACGATACCTCTTGTTTTACCTTTTACGATTCTAAGCGAATCAACTAAAGAAGGAACCGCATCTTTGCCTATATTTACAAGTTCGTTTTCTATTTCATTTTTTACATTGTTATCGGCTGTTTCCAGTTTATCCAAATATTCATTAATCGGTAATAATACGTTATTCATAAATAAATGCCTCTTTTGTTTACGATTTTATTATAAACGAAAATTTTCAAATTCCCGTTTTTTTAATATATTCTTTATAACTTGGTTAAACTTCAATAAAAACAATACTTTTCATTTGATTTTAAATTATAATATTTATAAAAATAGCCCAAATATTTAGTTAATATATTATACCTTGGTATATTTAATTCTTTATAAAATAAATTTAAACTTAAAATATCTCGCCGAACACAGTTGTTTTTTAATAACGTTAAATTGGTATGAGATATGGAAGTGTGTAAATAGGTTATTACGGGGTAGAACGATGCTGGTTGAAAAATATATTAACGGACTGAACCAAAGAAGCCGATTAGAATTTAAAAACATTTCAAAAGATATTATTCCGTGGTTAGAACAAACCGCATTAGAAAATAACTGTCTGATTGATAAAAAAGAATGGAAAAGCAAATACAACAGTTATGTTATATATGACTATGAACCTTTTTGTTCCGACGGATTTGAAATAAACGTTACAGTTTCTTCTTATGATATTAATTATTTATATTTTCTTAAATTCCTGTATGATAATAAAATTGATACAATAGAATACTTAAATAATTGTATAGGCGAATAAGAAAAAAGTATTATTGTAAAAAATAAAACGTATATTATATAATAAATGTGCAAAAAGAAAGGGAGCAATATGGAAGAAAATAATCAGGAAAATACACAAAATACAGAACAAAACAAGCATATATGCTTTGAAAATCACTGTTGGAAAAAATGTCTTGCAATGGTATTGGCAGCATTTTTAGGCGGTTTATTGGCATTTTATTTTGTAATGGACCAAATGGCAGAACGATTGGAAAGACAACATTTTAATCCAAAACCATTTGAAAAACAGATGTTTAAGGATTTTGACAGAATGTATAAACAAGATATGAGAGCTTTTGATGATGCTTTCAATCTTGATAAAAGAATGAAAAAACTAAAACATCCGCCTATGATTGAATTGCCCGATTTATTTATGAATTCGGTAAAAATTAAAACCGATTTTGATGATGATAAATATAACGTTATTATAGGATTAAAACCTTTTCAAGATGATGAAAACAAAATTAACTATAATATAAGCGGCAGGAAATTAACTATTTTCGGCAGCTCTCAGGTAAAAGATAAAGATTTTGAGAACGATATAAGTTTTTCTCAAGATTTTATTCTGCCGAAAAATGCGGATACGGCTAATATTTCAAAAGTGAAAGATAAGCACCATCTTGTTATTTCGGTACCCTTAAAGTAGGATACTTTGAATAAATATCTCCAATCATATAAAGACTGCCGGTTATGATTTTAAGGCAGTCTTTTTTAAAGACTTCGGGCGAAAATCTTTTAACATTAAAATCAGGTAAATTCCGTTTATATTCTTCCAAATTCAATGCATTTTTATAATTAAATTCATAAAAATAAATTTCATCATTCAAGTTAAAAAGCGTATTAGCAATGGTTTTATAGTCTTTTGTCGCAAGAGAAGAATAAATGAAAATCCTTTTTTGATTTTTGAAATAGAACTCAAGATTTTTTTTAAGCTCCAAAGCGCCGTCAGGGTTATGAGCACCGTCAATAACAAGATTTTTATTTTTAATATATTCAAATCTGGCAGGCCAAAATACGGTTTTTAAACCCTCTTTTAGGGATTCATCATTAATTTTAAGATATTTAACCGCTTCAAGAACGAGTGCAAGATTTTTTTGCTGATATAAACCTAAAAGCGAAAAAGAGTATTTCTTTCCGTTAATTATTGCAAAATTTTCTCCGTTTTCATATTCCGTTTTTATATCCTTAAACTCACAGATTAATTGTGAATTTGTTTTTTTTGCAGCATTTTTTATAACATCAAACCCCAAATTGTCTTTAGAACAAATAACGGCAGAATTTTCTTTTATTATTCCGGCTTTTTCAAAAGCAATTTCTTCAATAGTATTGCCAAGCCTGTCTGTATGGTCTTTGGAAATTGACGTAATTATTTCCAAAACGGGAGTTTTACAGATATTTGTACCGTCAAATCTTCCGCCCAAACCTGTTTCTATAACCGCAATATCAACTTTATTATCGTAAAAATATTTGAAAGCAGAGGCGCTCAGAATCTCAAATTCCGTTAAATCTTCATTTAGATTGATAATTTGAGATATATAATATGCAAAATCTTCTTTTGAAATTTGATTATTATTAATTTTAATTCTTTCGGTATAATCAACAAGGTGAGGACTTGTATAAAGCCCCGTTTTATATCCCGCACAAATAAGTATATTAGCTAAAATACTTGATACGGAACCTTTTCCGTTCGTACCTGCTATATGAATTATTTTTATTTTATCCTGCGGATTCCCCAAAAAATTCATAACGGATTGAATTCTTTCAAGTCCTAAATTTATACGGAATTTATTTTGCGAGGTTAAAATGTTTATTGCGTCTGTATAATTCATTTTATAGTGCTTTTCAATTGTTTAATTATTTCTTCAGTCGGATTATTTTTAGCAAGTTCCGAAGCCTTTTTTTGCATTGATAAAAGTTTATTATCATCATTTATGATTTCCAGAATTTTTTCAAGAAGACTGTTTTTATTACATTCCGAATCCTCAAGATAAAGAGAAACGCCTTTATCCGTCATTTCTTTGGCGTTTTTTCTTTGATGATCTTGCGCTGCATAAGGATATGGAATTAATATTGAAGCTAAATGACATTGAATAATCTCCGTCAAACTTAATGAACCTGCCCGTGCGATTACCAAATCCGCAGATTTTAAAGGATAAACCATTTCATCAAAATAAGGTTTTATAATAAAATTGTGATCATTTTTATATTCGGGATAAATTTTTTCAAGCTCACATAGTGTTTCATCAAAATTTTTCTTACCCGTCTGAAGAATTACAAAATTATTCATATCTTCACTTAAAGGTTTTATAAGCTCAATCATGGCAGAATTAATGGTTTTAGCACCTTGAGAACCGCCCATTGCAAATATAACTTTTTGCTGAGAGGGAATATTTAATTTTTTTCTTGCCTCATCTTTAGTGACAGTAAAAAAGGCATCTCTGACGGGATTTCCGTTATATATAATGTTGTTTGACTTAAGGAATTTTTTGGAATTTTCAAAAGCAACCGAAACTATTTTTGCATTAGGAGCGGCAAGTTTAGATACCATGCCGGGGACCGAATCACAATCATGAATCATATACGGTCTTTTAAGAGTAATTGCGGCAGTAACAATAGGTGCGGAAACATAACCTCCGGTAGTAAAAATAGCATCGGGTTTATATTTTTTTAAATAGCCGGCAGCTTTAAAAAATGCCAAAATGAATTGTATTAACCACTTTACAAAACCTAAACCGACTTTTCTGGGCATACCTGAAACAATAACCGGTAAAAAATTGACTTGAGGGTAATTTTTAGCGATTTCAAATTCAAGATTATTAGGGTTTCCGATAAAATAAATTTTATCTGTATCTGTTTCTTTAAGCAGCGCATCAACGATAGTAAAAGCGGGATAAATATGTCCCCCCGTTCCGCCGCCTGAAATAAAGTAAGTTTTATTAGACATTTGGCAACCTTCTTATTCTTTTTTTGGAAATATTTAATAAAACACCAATCATACACATGGTAATAAATAAAGATGTACCGCCATAGCTTATAAAGGGCAGAGGAACACCTGTTGCGGGAAGCATTGAGCTTGCAACGCAAATATTAATGAATGCTTGAATACAGATAGAAACCGTAATTCCTCCTGCAAGCAATTTGCCGAAAACATCTTCACAATGGTTGGAAATAATAAGTCCTCTTTGTAAGAAAGCAATAAATAATCCTATAATTAACAGGCAGCCAATAAAACCGAATTCTTCGGCAAAAACAGCAAAAATAAAGTCAGTATGACCCTCAGGCAGCCATCCGAGTTTTTGAACTGAATTACCGTATCCCTCACCAAAAAACCCGCCTGCAACAAAAGCAAGCATGGATTGGATTATATTATATCCGCTGCCATAAGGATCAGATTCGGGATTAAGCCAAATCATAATTCTTTGTTTTTGAAATGAACGGATTGCAAATGTTAATCCGAAAGCCCCCATTATTATTGTAGAAAATATAATTTTAAGGCTTCCACCTGCCGCAAAATACATAAACAAAGAGGATGCGCACAAAATCATTACCATACTAAGGTTTGGCTGTTTAAATATTAACCCCAGCATTATTACAATTGGAATGTAATACTTAAACATTTTTGAATTGAGAATATTAATATCACGTGAAAAAGCGGAAGAAAGAAGTATTATAACGGATAATTTCGCTGCTTCTGACGGCTGAAATTGAATCGGACCCAAAGTAAGCCATCTTGTAGCGCCGTTTACGGTCGTACCAAAAAAATGTACCGCTAATAATAAACCTATTATTATCCAAGCAAAAGGCAAGGCAATCTTATCCAATGCTTTATAATTGAATTTGCTTATGGTAAACATTGCTATACAGCCCAAAATAAACCATATAAACTGCCTTAAAACAAAAAATGCGGAATGAGTACCTTGTATAATACATTTTGGTGCTCCTGCGGAAAATATTGCCAAAAATCCTATTATAATAAGAAACAAAACTATAAAAGTCAGTGTACTGTCATAAGGTGACAGAATTACATTGGGTTGTTGAATTTGATTTTGTTCATTGTAATTTAGATTGGACATAATTTTTAAATACTTCTCCACGGTGTTCATAACTGTTGAACATATCATAACTTGCACAAGCAGGTGAAAGCAAAACTATTTCATTATCTAAAGTTAAAGAAATATCAACCGCTTCTTCAAGTGAATTTGCGTTTATTATGTTAGAAAATCCGTTTTTTTCCATATTTTCTCTAAATCTTTGAGCTGCTTCACCTATTAAAATTGCGGTATTAACGTATTTATTAACATAATCTTTGCAAAACTCCGTTAAATCCGTATTTTTATCTCTGCCCCCTGCAATAAGCGTCAATGTTTTGCCTTTAAAGGCTTTAATTGCAACAAAAGATGCTTCGGGATTTGTTGCTTTTGAATCATTATAAAAAGTTTTACCGTTTACTGCTGCCGTATATTCAATTCTGTGTTCAACGGGTTTAAATGACATTATTTGCTGTCTTATGGTTTCATTTGAAATTCCCGTTAATTTAGCTACAATAATTGCGCACATTGTATTTTGCCAATTGTGTTCACCTACAAGCGGAATCTCACTTAGTTTAATAATTTCTTCTTCTTTATTGTGTTTAAAATAAACAGCATTGTTTTTAATAAAACAGCAATTTTTATCAAGCTCTTTAGCATATATATATTTTTCACCGTTATAATTAAGCGCAAAATTATAGATTTTTTCATCTGCGCCTGAAAATACGGCATACATAGGCTGCTTATAATCTTTAAACAGGCTGATTTTTGCTTCAAAATAATTATCAATCCCGCCATGCCAATCCAAATGGTCAGGAGTAAAGGTTAAAAAACAAGCAATTTGAGGTTTGAATGTGGGTGCGCTTGCCAGTTGAAATGAGCTAACCTCACATACGTAATAATCAGGATTTTTATCAATCAATGAAGTAGGAGGAACACCTATATTTCCGCATACGGGTGCATTATATTCGCTGTTTAATATGTGGGAAGTTAAAAACGTCGTGGTTGTTTTTCCGTTTGTACCCGTAATGGCTATAAAAGGGGCATTAGCCTCCAAATATGCAAGTTCAACTTCACCGATTATTTGAATATTTTTTTCTTTAAGTCTTGAAAATATCTCACTTTTAGGCGGAATCCCCGGGCTTGTTATTGCAAGATACGAATCATTAATAAATTCATCACTGTGAGCGCCTGTTTCAACTTTTATACCCTCTTTTTCAAGATTTGCCACAAGCTCTTTATCTTTTTCCTGAAGCGGTTTTGCTTCGGTTATAAAACAATCCGCACCTTTTGAAGATAAATATTGTGCCGCTGCTACTCCGCTTTTTGATAGTCCTAATATTAATACTTTTTTATCTGTCCATTTTCTTTTCATAATTTTTTACCATAAAATTCCGAATAATACTGCTGCTATTGTACAAAATATCAAACTTACAAGAGAAAATACCAAAACTATCTTGTTTTCACTCCAGCCTGACAGTTCAAAATGATGATGAATCGGACTCATTTTAAATACTCGTTTACCGGTAAGTTTAAAACTTGCAACCTGAATAATAACCGATAACGTTTCTATACAAAATATAATACCGATTAACAAAACCCACAATTCAAATTTACCCATAACGGCAAGAGTTCCCAATAATCCGCCTAATGCAAGAGAACCTGTATCTCCCATAAATACTTTAGCAGGATGTCTGTTAAAATATAAAAATCCGATTGCAGAACCTAATGTTGCTGCGGAAATTATTGCTAAATCTATATGACCCGATATAACGCAAATGACAGTACAAGCAAGCATTGCTATTGATATAATTGATGATGCTAAACCGTCCAATCCGTCTGTTAAATTAACGGCATTAGATACACCTGTCATATATATTATTACAAATATCGGATAAAAATACCACAAATCAAAACTGAATTGTCCGATATTTAAATATGTTTGACCCGATAAAGTCATGTATACGGAGGGCAATATAGAAATAGCTATTTGTAAAAACAGTTTATTTCTGGGTGTAAGTCCGGCTTTATTCGCCTTGTGCCTGATTTTTCCTATATCATCAGTTAAGCCTGCAAGCATAAAAAACATAAAAGTCATAAGAACAATCAATGCTTCGGGAGTTAGAGTCTGGTTCATTGTCAAAGCTGCAATTGAAGCTGCTATAACAGGTAATACAATAAAAACTCCGCCCGTTGTAGGTGTACCTGCTTTTTGTGCATGAGTTTCGGGTGCATCAGACAAAATATATTGAGTATACATTCTTTTTTTCAAAAACTCTATATAAACAACCCCGAATAAAAGCGTTAATACAAGTGAAACAAGCATCGAAACTATTATTAATACGTTAAATTCCATTATTTTCTTAACTCCTCAAGAATTTGTTCAAATTTCATAAATCTTGATGCCTTTAAAAGAACATTAGAACCTTTTGGAAAATGAGTTTTTATATAATCGGCAGCTTCAAGATTATTTTCAAGATGTATTGTTTTTATATTTTTAGGTGTAATAAATTTAGCTAAATTGCCGACTGTTAACAGATAATCACAGTTGAATTGCTCTAAAAAATTACCTGTTTGAGTGTGATACTCTTCTTCATTCAATCCTAATTCTCCCATATCACCAAGTACAATGCTTTTTGGTGATGGAGTATAATCCAAGAATGTTTTTATTGCAGCCTTGACAGATTCAGGATTTGAATTATAACTGTCATTAATAATTTTAAAACCTTTAATTTCTTCAATATCCCATCTTTTTTCGATAGGAGAAAATTCAGATAAACCTTTAGCAATAATATCGGGTTGAATCCCTGAAAATAGACCTGCTTCTATAACACTCAGGGCATTTTGTATATTATGTTCTCCCGCAACATTCAATTTGTAGTCAAAGCCTTTATAATTAAAACTGCAAGACTTTGAAGTCATTTCCTTTATTATCAGGTTTTCATCAGAAAGGCTAAAATATATTGTTTTATGCTTATTATCATTAACTTGTTTAATCAGAGGGTTATCATGAGCAATTAATACACCGTTAAGATTAAGGTATTTTGTTATTTCAAATTTAGCTTTGGCAATATTTAAAAGTGAGCCCAATCTACCTATATGGGCACTACCCGTATTAACTATAACCGCAATATCAGGCTGTGCATACTTTGACAATAGCTCAATTTCGCCAAAACCTCTCATTCCCATTTCTACGATTAAGTATTTAGTATCTTTTTCCAATGAAGAAAGTGTTTGACATAAACCTATTTCGTTATTGTGATTTAAATTTGATTTAACCGTTTTACCTATACATTTAAATACACTGAACATCATTTCTTTTACGGTGGTTTTTCCGCTGCTTCCGGTTATTGCGATAGTATATGGATTAATTTTATTTTTGTAATAATTAGCAAGTTTTAAATAAGCTTCTTTAGTATCTTTAACAAGCAGTATAATTTTTGCATTATCTACAACCTTTGTCTTATCTGTTGTAAAATATCCTATGGCACCTGAAGAAACAGCATTTTCAATAAAATTTTCGCCGTCAAAAGCTTCACCTTTAAGCGGAATATATATTTCACCTTCATTTATTGTTCTTGTATCGGTAGAAAATCCAAATAATCCATCATCCGCAACGGATTTTATAATTTGCGCCTGTGCAGCTTGTATAATCTCACTTAAACCAAGTTTCATTTTATCCCCAATTCATAAATAATTTTATCATAAATCTTTTTAGTGTGAATAATTAATTCTTGACTTATAGTTACTCTCAACATATAAAATAGTTATAAGCATAAATGGGAGATGATATGAAACGTCGTGAGTTTATTAAAAGTTCAATTTTCGCACTTGGCGGAACTGCTTTAATGACAACAGGTTGTTCTTCAAAAAGATTATATAAAGCAAAAGAGCAAGTTGCGAGAAGAAAATTCAAAAATATCACGGTGCCTTTGCTAGGGCTTGGATGTTTAAGACTTCCTATGGACGGTAAAAACGTTGATATGATTGAGCTTGAAAAAATGGTTGATTATGCCATAACCCATGGTGTTAACTATTTTGATACGGCATATATGTATGTAAACGGTAAATCCGAAAATGCGATAGGTGATGTTTTAAAGAATTATCACCGAAAAGACTTTTTGTTAGCTGATAAGACCCCCCCCCAAATGATGAGGTCAAAAGAAGATGTTCGAAGAGTCTTTGAAGAACAGCTAAGAAAGTGTAAAGTCGGCTATTTCGACTTTTATATGATTCACTCTCTCAGACCAAATACAATAGAAAATTATAGAAAATATGAAATGTTTAATCAATTAATGGAATTTAAAAAAGAAGAAAAAATAAAATATGCGGGATTTTCATTCCACGGAAGTACAAAAATGCTAAAAGAACTTGTAAATGAACATCCCTGGGATTTCTGCTATCTTCAAATGAATTACTTTGATTGGGATGTAGCAGAAGCACATCAGCAGTATGATATATTAAAAAATGCCGGTATTCCGACTGTTGTTATGGAACCACTCAAAGGAGGAAATTTAGTCAGATTAAGTGATAAAGCTATCAATAAATTAAAAGAACACTATCCCGATACAACACCTGCCGAGTTTGCACTCAGGTGGGTTGCTTCAAAAGAAAATGTTATGACAGTACTATCCGGCATGAGCAATTTACAACAAATAAAAGAAAATATAGATACCTTTGTAAATTTTCAAAAAATAACTGCTGAAGAAGAAAAAGTAGCAAAACAAATAAATTCAATAATTAAAGAAGAAAGTGAAATAAACTGTACAGCTTGTAAATACTGCATGGAGGTCTGCCCTAAAGGTATAAATATTCCGGTAATCTTATCATTATATAATGAATTTATACCTCCAAAAAGATATATTGCCTTTTTGGGTCGTTATAATATGTTAGATGAAAATGAAAGAGGCGATAAATGTATTAAATGCGGTCTTTGCAGCAAAACTTGTCCGCAAAATTTAGATATTCCCGAATTATTATCTAAAATTCATACACTATATTCGGATATAAAATCAGGAAAAATAAAATAAGGAGAAACTATGAAACGTCGTGATTTTATTAAAAGTTCAATTTTTGCACTTGGCGGTACTGCTTTAATGACAGCAGGCTACGGTAAAGAAAAATTAATTAAATCTGAAGGTCAGGTTATAAAAAGAAAATATAAAGATATTGAAGTACCTTTGCTTGGTTTTGGCTGCATGCGCCTTCCTATGGACGGCAATAAAATCGATATGGTTGAGCTTGAAAAGATGACTGAATACGCTTTTGCCCACGGTGCTAATTATTTTGATACCGCATATATGTACGTTGACGGAAATTCCGAAACTGCTATCGGCAAAGTATTAAAAAAATATGACAGAAGCTCATTTATTTTAGCGGATAAAAGCCCTATTTATAAAATGAATTCACAAAGTGACGTAAGAAAAATTTTTGACGAACAAAGAAAAAAATGCCAAGTTGATTATTTTGACTTTTATATGTGCCATAACATTAATTTAAATACTTTTGAGCAGTACAGAAATGTTAAAATGGTTGAAGAACTTAATAAATTAAAAGAAGAAGGTTTAATTAAATATTTTGGATTCTCTTTTCACGGCACTCCCGAGATTTTAAAAGAGGTAGTAAAAGATTACAAATGGGATTTTGCTCAATTGCAGGTAAATTATTTGGATTGGGATGTAGTTAAAGCACATGAGCAGTACAATATAGTACAAGCTTTAGGTATTCCCGTTACGGTAATGGAGCCTTTAAGAGGCGGAGGACTTGTAAATTTAAGCGAAAAGGCTATGGCAAAATTAAAAGAAAATTATCCGAATGCAACTCCTGCCGAATTCGGTTTAAGATGGGCCGCAAGCCAAAATAATGTTGTAACCGTTTTATCAGGCATGAGCAATTTAAAACAAATGAAAGAAAATATAGCTACTTTTGAAAACTTTACTCCTATGAGTGAAGAAGAAATAAAAGTTGCCGATGAGATGGCTAAAATTATTCAATCTCAAGGTGAAATAAACTGTACTGCTTGCAAATACTGCATGGAGGTCTGCCCTAAAGGAATAAATATTCCCGCCATATTTGCTCTTTATAACCAGTATAAAGTTACAAACAGTGCGTTTCACTTAAAAATATACTATGAAACCTTAAGTGAAAATGAAAAAGCTGATAAATGCATTAAATGCGGATTATGTAATAAAAACTGTCCGCAAAACCTTCCTATACCTGATTTATTGGCAGAGGTTCAAAAAGAATACGAAAAAGCAAAGGCGAGTGCATAATGTTATATAAAATACGTTTTGGAATTGCAATTTTAATATTTATAACGGCAATTTTAGGAATAACGGGAATATTCTACCCGCTTCCGTTATTTGATATTCAAACTGCACCTTTAATTCAAAGAGTAATAATTGATTTTACGGTTATAAGCATAGCTTCACTTGCAATAATACTTTTATTAACTTTATTATTCGGCAGATTTTATTGTTCACTGTTATGCCCTTTAGGTATAATCCAAGAAATTACCGCACTTTTTAGAGGTGAGGGAAACGAAGAACCGAGAAAAAATCTGCCTGTTAAATATTTCATAACAGCAATAACTTTAGGAGTTATGATAGGCGGAAGCGCATTATTAATAAGATATTTAGAACCTTATACATATTTTGGCTCCGCATTTACTCTATCAATAATAGGAATAATTGCGCTTATCGCAATAATAGTATTAACCCTGTTCAAAAACAGGTACTTTTGCACGAACATTTGCCCCATAGGCTGTTTATTGGGACTGTTATCAAAACTTTCATTATTCAAAATGTACATAGATAAAAATGAATGTTTATCATGCGGGATGTGTGAAAGAAACTGCCCCTCAGGCTGTATCGACTCTGGTGAACAATATATAGACAATGAAACATGTGTTAAATGCTTAAAATGTAAAGGATTATGTCCTAAAGATGCAATAAAATACGGAATAAAACCGAAAGAAGAAGTAATATTCAACCCCAAAAGGCGTGAATTAATTACATTCGGCGCAGCGCTTATTGTTTTGGCGGGAGCAATAAAAGCCGGTATTGAGATAGGAAAAACAGCTGCGGAAAAGATAAAAAATGTTATTCTGCCACCGGGAGCCGAAAACGCTCAAAGAATGTTTAATAAATGTTTAAATTGTAATCTTTGCGTAAATGCATGCCCGAATAAAATCTTAACAAAAGCCGATAAAGACTTTGGAGCAGTACATATTGACTATACAAAAGGCGAAAAATACTGTAAATATGATTGCATAGAATGTGCAAAAGTATGTCCATCAGGCGCAATAAAGAAAATTTCTCTTGATAAAAAACAAGAAACACGAATAGCAATGGCGGTTATTAATCCCGATAAATGCAGTAAAAACGGTGCTTGTATTAAAGTATGTCCGGTAAACGCAATAACAAAAGAAGAAAATGAACCTGCAAAAATTGACGCTTCAAAATGTATAGGTTGCGGAAGATGCAAAACCGTTTGCAATTCAAACGCCATTGAAGTATTTGCAATAAATGAACAGCAGAGAGTATAATCTTTTTTAAAAGGAGAAAAATATGTCGCTTGGAATAACCGAAATTACCTTAATAATTGTTGTTATATTGCTTTTATTCGGAGGAAAAAGAATACCCGAGCTTGCAAGAGCTTTAGGTAAAGCTTCTTATGAATTTAAAAAAGCAAAAGAAGTAATAAAAAAAGAAACCGACGAAATTAAAGACGCCATTGAAGATGCTGCGGAAAAACCCGAAGAATTTAAGCCAAAAGATGTGGAATAATGGCGGAAAATGAACAGGAAGAAAGTATAATTTCACACCTTGAAGCATTAAGAAAAACAGTTCTTAAATGCTTATATTCGGTTGTTATAGTGCTGCCATTTATGTTTTATTTTGCTCCTAAGGTGTTAAGCGGATTTATAAAGATTATTTTAGGTTCAAATAAAGTAACTTTAAATTTTTTCTCACCGGCAGAAGTTTTTATAATTCAAATTAAAATGGCGGTTTTGCTGTCTGTAATAATTTGTTTTCCTTATATCGCAAAACAATTGTGGAACTTTATTCTTCCGGCACTTTATGAGGGTGAAAAAAAGTTTATTAAATCATTAGTATTTATATCAAGCTTTCTTTTTACGGCAGGAGTTGTATTTTGCATATTTATGATACTGCCTTTAATAATAAAATTCGGTTTAAGCTTTCAATCGGAAAATATTCAAGCGGTATTCAGAATATCAGAAGTTATAAATCTTGGTTTATGGCTTTCTTTGGCATTTGGATTAATGTTTCAGCTTCCGATTGTAACTTTTTATTTAATAAAAACAGATATTTTGTCATATTCATCCGTTGCGAATAAAAGACCTTATGTGGTGGTTGCATTATTAATACTTGCCGGAATATTGACTCCTCCTGATATAGTAAGCCAGTTAATGCTTGCAGTGCCTTCTTATTTACTTTTTGAAGCAGGATTAATTTTTTCTAAGTTTTTTGTTTCGGATAATCAAAATAAAATTGATTAATATTATTATTTATTTTTTTAAATTAATAAATTGCATAAAATTAAAAAAATGTTGTAAAATTTAAAAAAAATGCAAAGAGGTTTATATGTCAGATTGTATTTTTTGCAAAATTGCAAATAAAGAAATTCCGACCGATTTAATTTATGAAGATGAAAATGTAGCTGCATTTAACGATTTGAATCCACAAGCTCCCGTGCATTTTCTTGTAATACCAAAAAAACATTACGCTTCACTAAATGAAATTGATTCAAGTGAAGTATTGGGTAATATTTTTTCAGCTGTTCCAAAAATTACAAAAAAATTAGGAATAAAAGAATATAGAACAGTAATAAATACGGGTGAAAGTGCAGGTCAAACAGTGTTTCATATTCATGTTCACGTTATGGCAGGCAGAAAATTCAATTGGCCGGCAGGTTAATTATGTATAATCGTTGGTATGACAATTATCCCGAATTACAATCTTTAATGATACTTCTTGAAAATTTGAACGAGTATCAGATAGAGCTTATTGCTCAGGATTTTTTACAGATAATTTTGTCAAAATACAACAACCGATTTGATAATGCCATACAAAATATGAATAAAAATGCTCCCGAAAAATACAGCCGCTGGTATGATGAAAATTATAATCTTCATACGTGTATTGAATTTATAAAAACTCTGGATGATAATGAAAAAAAAGAACTTATAAATTCTTATTTGATGTCACTTTTAAGTTTTATAACGAATGTAGATGATGAATAAAAAAAATATATTAATAACAGGTTCAAGCAAAGGTATAGGACTTACAACGGCGAAATATTTTTCCGATTCTTTTAACGTATATATTACAGGCAGAAACGAAAAAATTTTAGAAAAATTATATAAAGAAAATAATTTTGCAGGTTATTTTGCGGTTGATTTGTCTTTAACTGACGGAGCAGAAAGACTTTTTGAGTTTTTTAATATAAATTTTGATATTTTAATCAATAATGCAGGGGTTTATTTTTATAATCCGATAGAAAAAATGCAATCAATTGATATAATTAATTCTTTGGTTTTAAATTCACTAACCCCTTATGAATTAATAAAAGGGGTTGTTCCTTACATGAAAAATCAAAATTGGGGCAGAATAATAAATATAGGCTCTATTTCAGGTGTAATGGGAGAAGCAAACGCTTCCATATATTCGATGACAAAGGCTTCTTTAATCGGTTTAACAAAATCACTTGCTTTAGAACTTGCTCAAAATAATATAACCGTTAATATAATCAACCCCGGCTGGGTTGATACGGATTTAATTAATAATAAAAATCTTGATGAAGATTTTTCTAAATCTGAAATTTTAGAAACAATACCTCAAAGAAGATTTGTAACTCCTTTAGAAATCGCTCAAACGTGTGAATTTTTAATATCCGATAAAGCAAAATCAATAACGGGGCAATCAATAAATATCTGTGCAGGGCTTTCTTTAGGGTTTTAATTTTTATAGTTATACCATTTTTCAAATGTTGAGAAAAATATTACCGCATAATTATTTTTACCCTTTTCAATCCTGAAAATTTTATCAAAAAAGAAAAATAACGGATAATAAATAAAAAACGGCAGTTTGGTAAATCTGTTTATTAAAAATAATGTTCTGTTACGTACAAATTCTTTATCTTCTTCTTTTATTCCAAGGTGTTTAAAATCATACTTCATCATATTAAAAAATTTTCTTTTATAAGGCAATTTTACTTTCATAAACCACCAATATAAAGTTATAACTTTATAATCCCAATAATAATATTTCATTTCATCAAATAAATTAATTTTTTTAAGATTATCACCTATAAGATTGAAAATTTTAAAATAATCAAAGAAAATATGATTTCTTGAATTAGTAACGGCATTTTTACGATTACAACGATAAAAAATTAAATCTTCTCTTAATACCGACATTTTATCGGCTTTAAACAGGGCGTCATAAACAAATACATTATCTTCAAAATAAATACCGCCGGGGAATTTAACATCTTTTTTTATAAGAAAATCTCTTTTATACATTTTATCCCAAGGCACGCTTGTCTGCCAAAAAACGGAATATTTAATATCCCGCCAATTGAAAGTTTTATTATCAAATTCTGAGGGAATTTGTTTTAATTTTGCATATACATGGTTATAATCAATTTTGCCCGTTAAATCATCAAATTGATTCCAAGTACAAAGAGTAATATCGGCATCCGATTCGGTTATTTTATTATACAGTTTTTCAAGAGCGGTTAACTCCATATAATCATCACCGTCAATAAAGAAAATATATTCACCCCTTGCCATTTGAACGCCAAAATTTCTGGCTATACCTTGTTTTAAGTTTTCGGTATTTTTATAGATAACAAACCTTTTGTCGGTTTTGGCATATTCATTAACAATTTCAAGAGTTTTATCCGTTGAATGATTATCAACAACTATTATTTCTATATCTTTTAATGTTTGATTTACAACGCTGTCAAGAGTTTGCCTTATATATTTTTCAACATTATAAACCGCTAAAATAACACTGACTTTTACTGACATTTAAACCTCTTAAAATTATTATAAAACAATAATTTATTTTGTATAATAACAATATGATACTAAAAGAATTTTCAAAATATTTAAGGGAAAATACTGATAAAAATTCTGTTGAACTTTTAAATGAATGGATACTGGAAAGAATAAACAGACCATCTTTAGATAAAGTCGATAATATTTTAAAAGCGGAACTATACTATGCCAAAAATAATAATAACAGAACTCTAATAATAGCAAAGAGCGACAGCGGCAGAACATTAATAAATGCATTATATAATTTTGCACTGAGTTTTGAACAATATAAGCTTGCAAAATTTTTACACGAAAAAAAATCGACTGATTTTAAATATAAAAAAGACCAATAAACAAGCATGCTTTCATGCCTTTTTTGTATCAAAAATTTACAATATTAAAAATGTACAACTTGTAGAAAACTTGTAGAAAACTTTTTTAAATCCTGTTTATTAATTTGTATAAAATTTAAAGATTTTACTTTTCTAATTTTTTTTATACAAATTTTAAAATATTATTCTACAAATTTTCTACAATAAAAAATATATTAACTATTGGTATTACAGACAGTTTTATACAATTTATACATATCTTATTACTACTTTTATTTTTTAAATATATATTAAAGTAATTAATAAGATAAAATGATTAACGCTAAATTTTATTTTTCTTATATAATATAAATGTGCACAGTAAAAATCGAGGATAAATATGATATTTACAATTGATAAAGATTCATTATTGAATAAATTGAAAATAGTAGAAAAAGTAACGGCACAAAGAGGAAATGTACAACCTGTATTAGCCAATGTATTATTTGAAGCAAAAGATAATGTCCTCAATTTAAGTGCAACGGATTTAGATATATCAATAAAAGCAAAAACAACGGCAGCTGTAAAAAAAGAGGGAAAAATAACTCTGCCTGCAAAAAAACTTTTGGAGATAGTAGCAAAATTACCCGAAAAACCCGTTGAAATTTCATTAAATGAAGATACAAACATAATAAGCGTAGTTTGCGGTAATTCTAAATTTGAAATGATAGGAATATCTGCACAAGAATTTCCGAAAATAGAAGATGAAACAGCAGTCGGAACAGAGATAGAAATTGAAACGGAACCTTTATTAAAATCAATAAAAAATACCGTATATGCATCAGGAAACTATGAAAACAGAAGTGTAATATCAGGTGTATTTTGTTTGATAAAAGATAATAAACTTGAAATGGCTGCAACAGACGGTAACAGACTTACAAGAGTTATAGAAGCAATAGCTAATAAGGGAGCTAAAAGTGCAAAAATAGTTATTCCTTCAAAAATTTTAAATGAATTTGTAAGAATTTGTTCTTTTAATACCGAAGAAAATGTTGTAATGATTGTTGATAAATCAAGAATAACATTAAAAACAATGAGTTTTTCAATAAATTCAAAATTAACTGAGGGAGAATATCCTCCTTATGAACAGTTAATACCGAAAACTACGGCAAATAATGCAATAATATCAAGAGATGAATTAATTTTGGCATTAGACAGAGTATCTCCGATGGTAAATGACAGAACTGGAATAGTTAAATTTTTATTTGATGATAACAAATTGGTATTAAAAGCCGAAACACCTAATTCAGGATCATCGGAAGATATAATTGATTGTAATTACAAAGGTGAAGAACTGGCGATAGCATTTAATTATAAATATGTACTTGATTCAATAAGAACGATGGAATCAAAGAATGTAATAATAGGATTAAACGGAAGTTTATCGGCAACGGTATTTAAGCCTGACAGTGAAGAAAATTATATTTGTTTGATAATGCCTATACAGATAAGGTAGAATATGAAAGTAAGTGTAAGAGTACCGGCAACGACTGCAAATATAGGTCCGGGATTTGATTGTTTAGGGTTAGCGCTTCCTATATATAATGAAATAACGGTAGAAGAAACCGTTATGCCCGGAAGCGGAATTGAAATAAATATAATAGAAGATATTGATACTTATGATGTATTATCCATACCCAAAGATGAGAATAATATAGTATATAAGGCAATAGAGCTGTTATATAACTATATCGGTCAAAGTGTAAGTGATATAAAAATAACGATAAAAACAAATATTCCGGTTGCAAGAGGGCTTGGCAGCAGTGCTGCCGTTATAGTAGGCGGATTAATGGCAGCTAATGAATTATTGGGTAAACCGGCTGATGAAGCAGTATTATTATCAATAGCATCAGAAGCGGAAGGGCATCCAGATAATGTTACTCCCGCACTAGTGGGCGGATTTTGTGTATCTTCAATAGAAGATGACGGCAGTGTAACTTATTCAAAAATTGATTGGCCGCAAGATTGGAAATTAACAATCATTATTCCTGATTATGAACTTGATACAATGATAGCAAGATCAGTTTTACCCGAAAATGTTACTATTAAAGATGCTTCATTTAATATCAGAAAGTGTGCAATGTTAATTGATGCCGTATACAGGCATGATAGTGAATTAATGAAAAAATGTTTAAAAGATAAAATTCATCAGCCTTATAGAGAAGAATTAATAAAAGGATTTAAAGAAGTAACACAGTTGTGTGAAAATAAAGAAGATATTTTAGGCTGTGTAATATCAGGTTCGGGCCCTGCTATTTTAATAATTTCAAAGAATGACGGATTTGAAAAAACAGAAAATGAAATTAATGCAATATTTAATGATTTAAATGTGAATTTAGATATAAGAACATTAACGGTAGAAAATCAAGGCAGTATAGTTGTATAAAGGAGAGAAAAATGAAAAAATCAATTAAAGATTTAGGCGACATAAAGGGCAAAAAAGCTCTTGTAAGAGTAGATATAAATGTTCCTTTAGACGAAAACAAAAATGTAACGGATGATACAAGAATACAGGCAATATTACCTACGTTGAATTTCTTAAAAGAAAGAGGAGCAAAAATTATATTAATGGCTCATCTTGGCAGACCGAAAGGTGAAAAGAATCCTGAATTTACGTTGCTTCCCGTTGCAAAATATATGACAAAATTATTAGGTGAAGAAGTAATGTTTATTCCTGACGTTGAAGAAGCTGAAAAAATGATTGCAAATTTAAAAGACGGTCAAATAGCATTATTGGAAAACATCAGATATTATAAAGCTGAAGAAGCAAAAGATGATGATATGACATTTGCAAATCAGCTTGCAAAATTAGGTGATTTTTATGTAAATGACGCATTTGGCGCAGCTCACAGAAATCATACATCAACCGCAAAATTGGCTAAAGTTTTAAAACCTGCGGTATCAGGCTTATTAATGGAAAAAGAAATCAGATGTTTATCCGAGGCTCTTGATAA
>CANQLG010000007.1 GCA_947624645.1 Candidatus Gastranaerophilales bacterium | reverse complement strand
AGTTGTTGCTAAGATTTTTCTGTTTTTATCTATTTTTACATAGATTATATCGTTAGCATCCGTTTCTATTTTTAACCAAGCACCTCTGTTTGGTATCAAGGTTGCATTAAATAAACGCTTACCCGTAGGAGATATTTCACGTTTATAATATATACCGGGTGAACGTACAATCTGTGATACAACAACACGTTCGGCACCGTTTACAATAAAGGTGCCTTTATTTGTCATGGTCGGAATATCACCTATGTATACTTCCTGTTCTTTTATTTCACCGGTATCACGGTTTACCAAACGTGCCATTACACGCAATTGTTTTGCGTATGTAGCATCATGGATTCTTGCTTCTTCCAAAGAATACTTTGGATTATCAAATGTGTAATTCGGCAAAAAGTGTAATTCTAACCTGCCGGTATAGTCTTTAATAGGAGAATATGAAAGAAATTCTTCCTTTAGCCCTTCTTTTAAAAACCACTCAAACGACTTTTTCTGAATCTCGATTAAATCCGGTAAGTCATCCAATCTTGTCTTGGGCATGCCCATCGGAGTTATTCTTTCAGAATATTGTTTCTTTATCATTCATTCACCTCTCATTATGTGGTGTACTACAACTATATAAAAATTATTAATTTTTCAACTAAAGGCACTCATAAGCCATTATAAAATGATACTTGCTAAAACCACAGCGTCAAGAAAAAAACTTTTTTTTAATCCTTTTGTTAAGCATTTGTTAACATTTTTTCTAATATTATTGTGTTAATTACTCAAAAGCTTTATGTTACTTGACTTATACTGTCAAGTCCCTTGCTTGGCTTTTAATATTTTTCGCTTATATAATCCAAGTAGAACCCACTTCTTTTCCCTCTTTGCTTTGTAAAACCACTTATAGGCTTATTATAAAATTTTGTTCGGACAATTTTATTTCAGAATGTTATAATAATTTTAATTATGAACTTAAAAATCTTTCATTTGAATACACAGGCTAAAATCATTTTTACATGGCTTTTTATCGGTTCGTTTGTAATTGCCTTAATTTCGATTTTTGCCATAAATAACATCCAAAATAAATTGGATAAGAATTATTCCGAATTTGCTCAACTTATGACAAAAGCAATAGCCGCCCAATCTTCCGATTTTGAAAATATTTCTGCGGAAGAAAAATCAATAATTCTTAAAGATCGTTATTCTTCTTTTATTTCAGAAAATGAAGATGTTTCTTTCATTGAATACAAAGATAAAAACAATAATGTGATATATTCATCAAAAAATCATCTGCCCGTAGCGGAAGAAGAAACTTTAGTCAATGTAAATTCACCTGTTATTTCTAACGGGAAAATCATTGGTTTTGTTACGGTTGGGCTTACGGGAAAGGGAATTAAGCTGATTTCCTCCGCAACAAAAAAAAGTTTATTCGGGATTTTTGCACTTACGTGGTTTACTTTTACTCTGCTTTTACTTTTAAGTTTCATTCTGATGTCGCAAGAGCTTAAAAATCTGTATAAAGGCGTAAAACAAATTTCAACGGGGCAATTTGGTGTTAAACTCGACACTCAAAATTCCGGCGAATTGACCCAAGCATTTAATGATATGTCTAAAATCCTTTCTAAATATGAAGAACAAAATATAGAGCAGCTCACTTTAGAGCGCAATAAGCTTGAGGCCGTACTTATGAGTATTATTAACGGAGTTATCGTTTGTGATAACTTTGACACGGTTGTTCTTGCCAATTCTGCCGCACTGGCTATGCTTGATATTGAAGAGAAAAATTTTGTTAATACGAAAATTCAAAATTACATCGATTCTCACGGACAACAATGTTTCCTTGCCAAAATTGAAGAATTTAAAGATACCCCCCTGAATATTATTGAACAAAAACCCGTTGAATTTAATATTGAAGCAGGGAAAAAAACCATCAAATCAATGATTTCTCCTATGTTTTCAAAACAACAGGACTACGTTGGCTACATTATTGTTTTAATTGATATAACACGTGAAACAGAGGTAAATAAACTCAAAAATACATTTATCTCCAATGTTTCACACGAACTAAGAACTCCCGTTACGGTTTTAAGAACATATATAGATACTCTTTGTAATGACGGCGACGGATTTGATGAAGAAACAAAAAAAGAATTTTTGCAGACTCTTGATAAAGAAGCAAAACGGCTTCATACAATGGTTAACGATATTTTAGACTTCTCAAGATTAGAGTCTGGCAATATAGTGCTTAAAAAAGAATACACTAATATCATTGAGTTATTGGAACAAAATATAAATTCCATAAAAATACTTGCAGATGAAAAGCAAATCGTTATATCTTTTATAAAGCCCGAAAAACTTCCTAGTGTACCTGTTAATGTAGAGAGTATTGACAGAGTTATAAGAAATCTTTTATCAAATGCAATTAAGTATTCGCCCGAGGGTAAAGAAATAACAGTTTCCGCTCAATTATCCGATGATTCAAAATATGTTGAATTTTCCGTCAAAGATAACGGTATTGGTATAGCTAAAGAACATTTGGAAAAGATTTTTGACAGATTTTACAGAGTTGAAAATGCAACTCATACAATAAAAGGTACAGGTTTAGGATTACATTTGGTAAAAATGACCGTTGAAAAACACCATAACGGGTTTGTAACCGTTCAAAGCAAAGAGGGCGAGGGCTCAATTTTTATGGTCAAACTGCCGTTAGAAGTAAATGAAAACGAATTAATATAGAACAATAATTTATTTTTTTTGTATAGGTTTCACCAACAACCATAGTCGTTGTTGAATTGCCATCCATCTCGCATTAATTTTGCCAAACAAGAGTCCCCGCTGCTATTTCTGGCACAATATGAATTAATAGTTTCTGCTGAACTATTAAACATATCAGGTTGTATTCCTCCCTCAAATCTATGAAATGTAAAAATATCATGTCCGACTTTATTTGGACCTTTAGCTCCGTTTATATCAACACGCATACCGGACCAACCGTCAACTCTGGCTATAAACGAATAACCGAAGCCATCAATAGTGGTAAATAATATTCTATCTTCATTTATTAATAAAGCGGAACTTGTTTTTCCCGAACAGTCATATATTTTAGAATCATATCCACATTCTTCAAGTGTTGTACATACTTTTTGAATATTTAAATAAGGTTTAATATATTTGCTAAAATATTCATGAATTCCTATTTCTTGTGCAGTATCCCAAGAACTATAATCCCCATAAGCAGCTTGTGCACGAGTTTGAGAATTGCGTAATACCGAATATGATTTCTTTAATCTTGAAATAACTTCCTGTCTGGCAGTCGATTGTAAGACTGAAGGTATTGTTATTGCTGCAATAACACCAATTATAACCAGTGTAATAAGAACTTCCGCTAAAGTAAAACCATTACTGCATTTTACTGTCTTGGGGGGGGGTATTTCGTTTATTCATAGCGTTTTTCATATTTGTAGTGTAATTATATCAATTTATTATTGTTTTGTCTATACAAAATTTTTATGAAATAAGTTTTATATATTTGCCGAATTGTCATCCTGAAGCTTTTTCAAAACATTCTTTGAGCCTGCATATTTTTCCGAAAGACTTATGGCAAAATTTATAGATTCCATATCCCGAGCCATAGCCTCTTTACAAGCGTAAAGCTGATTTAGAGAAAATCCGCCGAATATTGATTTTTTATTTGAATCACTTCTGTATACTTTTTTATAGATTTCTTGCGATTTATAATCGTATCCGGGCATATTCCTTTTAAATCCGTAATATTTGTATAAAGCACGTGCAAGTGTATATATTTCCACTTTGCCGTCATTAAAAATAAACATTTCGCCTGTTTTAAAACTGATATTAATCTTTTTTTCAAGGATTGAGGATAAAAACATATTTAATGTTAAAGCCTTTTTCCCCCTTAACGGAGTTATAAACCCCTCTTGTTCTCCGAGCTTTAGAAGAAGTTTGTTGGCATTTTTAAGCTGATATACTTTCATTCCTTGATTTAACATATATTTCATAAGCTTTTCCGGAGTATTAATATATTCTTTTATCAGATTTTCTAATGTTTCATCTATTTCTTTCTTTTTTTGTTCAGTCTGTGTAGAAAGTTTTAAAGTAGCGCTTGAGTTCATTGTGCGCTTTGTTGTTGAACTTTTATATAATAAATCCTCTTTGTCTTTTTTCTTCACCAATTTTAAGAGGAATTCCAAATAACATTTTTTTAAATCTTTTAAGAACTTCATAATATTATTATAGTGCAAATCTGATTAATTGCATATATAATAATGAAAAAAGGTATAATTATTGAATAACTATTATAAAAAATACATTCCGTATATTTTTCTGTTACCTGCGCTGGTAATGCTTGTAATATTCTTTTTTATTCCGTTTATTTATACAATAATATTAAGTTTCAAAGATTATTCAGGCGATATATACAATCCCGTATTTGCAGGTTTATCCAATTATTCCGTGATTTTAAAATCAAAAGAATTTTATACAACAATATTTAATACATTTATGTTTTTACTGATGTGTGTTCCTGTTTTAGCAATATTTCCCTTAATTGTAGCAATCTTTATTAACCAAAAAATCAAAGGAATCAATATATACAAAGTACTTATATACTTGCCTGTCGTAGTTTCAATAGTTGTTGTAGCGATTGCCTTTAAATGGTTGTACGCCCAACAGGGGATATTAAATTATATATTGGAACAAATAGGATTTAATCCGATAGGATGGCTAACAGATACAAAATTTGCTTTATTTGCGGTTGCATTGGTAACAATATATAAAGGCATCGGATATTATATGATGATATATTTGTCTGCATTGATAGGTGTTCCAAAAGATTTATACGAAGCTGCCGATATTGACGGAGCTAACGAATTTATAAAGCATTTAACGGTTACGGTTCCGCATCTTATGCCGACTATTGCACTTGTTGTTACGGTTTCATCTATTTCGGCATTAAAAGTCTTTGCGGAAATATACGTTATGACAAAAGGCGGGCCTTTAAATTCAACTAAAACAATCGTTTATTATATTTATGAAAGAGCCTTTGAAAATTTGGATTTATCCATGGCGGCTTCTGCCTCGGTTATCCTTTTAGTTGTTATTATGGCGTTTTCATTTGTTAATATCATATTTTTTGAAAATAAGAGGTATAAATTTTAATGAGAAAATTTATTAAAGGTTTTAGCATACACAGCTTTTTAATTTTTATTTCATTTATATCTTTATTTCCATTTATATGGTTAATATCTACGGCATTAAAAGGCAGTAATGAAAATATCTTTGCCTATCCGCCGATATTTATACCGCAAGATTTTACATTTGAAAATTTTATAGGGGTTTGGCATCAAATACCTTTTCTTTTGTATTTTTTAAACAGCTTTATAGTGGCAGCATTCACAGTTATTTTAAACTTAATTCTATCTTCTCTTGCAGCATATCCTTTAGCACGTATGGAATTTAAGGGAAAAAATTTTATATTCTGCTTAGTTCTGGCAACAATTATGATTCCGTTTCAGGCTATAATGCTGCCCGTGTATTTGATTGTATTAAAGCTTCATTTGGTTGATTCGTACGGATATGTAACGGGATATTTAGGATTAATTTTGCCTTTTGCGGTGAATGCTTTTGGAATATTCCTAATGAGGCAGGCTTTTTTATCGGTGCCAAAGGAACTTGAAGAAGCTGCATTTATTGACGGATGCAGCATAATAAACATCTGGCGTAAAATTCTCCTGCCTGTATGTGCACCGAGTTTAGCTGTTTTAGCTATTTTTACATTTATCGGTTCTTGGGGTGAGTTTCTGTGGCCGAGTATTGTTTTAACAAATAAAACATTATTTACGCTTCCCGTCGGAGTTAACGACCTGCAAGGTATATTTAGCGCAAACTGGCGTTATATCGCAGCGGGTTCCATTATATCCATAATACCTATTATTATATTTTTTGTTGCTATGCAAAAATACTTTGTTTCAGGTAATACTGAAGGTGCCGTAAAAGGATAAAACTCCTGTTAAACAGGAGTTTTATTTTTTATGTAATAATTTTTTGTTTATATATTTTAATCATCTTCCGAAGATATAAAGTCATCAGTTAATTCATCAAAATCTATATCAAAACTGATAAAATCAGATTCTCCGTTACCCGATATACCATTTCCTGATATACCATTACCGGCAATACCGTTACCGGGAATACCATTTCCATTCAATTCTGTTTCACCTAAACAATAATCTACGTCAGAAAAATCTATATCTTCTACTTCTTTATCTACATTATCTTTAAATAATGAAGATTTATAACCATTTACATAATCGCTAAGTTTACTTCCAATAAAATTATTCATATTATCCTCGCTTCTATTTTGCTATATATTTTATATAAAAAATATATATTCAAAAAATTGCGTTTTTGTATTATAGCAAATAGGATAATTTGGCTATTTCTATTATGAATAGGGAGTTTGAGTATATTTACAAAAATTAATATATTTAATTTATCTTAACAAATCATATATATCATTAAACGGTTCAAGACTACGTTTTAAAATTCCGTTCATTTGAGCAATTAAAATGCCGTAATTTGTCATCGGAATATTTTGAGCTTGTGCTGATTCATAACGAGATAATACCTCTTTATCATTTAACATGCAGCCACCGCAATGTATTATAAATTTATATTTTGATAAATCAGCAGGGAAACCTTGCCCCGAAGTAAATTCAAAATTAAAAGTTTTATTTGTATAAGATTGAATCCATTTTGGAAGTTTTACCGTACCTATATCATCACATTGGCGATGGTGCGTACAGCCTTCACTTATTAATATTAAATCATTGTTATTTAAATTCGGTAAAACGTTTAAAGCTTTTACAGCTTTATCGAGTACTCCTTTATATCGGGCAAAAATAATTGAAAATGAAGTTAATAATATATCTTTAGGTACTATATCTTTAACTTTTTCAAAAACTTGTGAATCCGTTATAACAATTTTAGGAGAATTGCCGCATATTTTAAGTGCCTGTATAAGTTCATCAGCTTGAACAACAAGTGTAATTGCTCCTTTATCCAATAAACTTCTCAGTACCTGCTGCTGAGGCAAAATCAATCTGCCTTTTGGCGCTGCACCATCTATCGGAGTAACAAGAATTGCAGTATCATTTTTATTTATTAAATCTTGAAGCAGTTCCTTTTTTTGGGGATTTTTTTCATATATTTGAGATATTAATTCTTTCAATTTGTCTATGTTGGTTTTTAAGTGCGAGCTTACAAAAATTTCATTAGGTTTTGTCGGGGGAAGAAATTCCAACAAATCTGATTTATTGTATACAATAATATATTTAATATTTTTTTGTTCAAACTTTTTTATAAAATCTTTGTCTTCATCAGATAATCCGACAGTTGCATCCGCCGTCAAAACAGCAATATCAACCTTATTAAGTATTTGCATGGTTTTTTCAATTCTTAACAAACCGAGTTCGCCCTCATCATCATAACCGGCGGTATCTATAATTACAACGGGCCCAAGAGGTAATAATTCCATGGCTTTTTGAACAGGGTCCGTGGTTGTTCCTTTAATTTCGGATACGATTGATAAATTTTGATTAGTCAAAGCATTTATTAAACTTGATTTTCCGCTGTTTCTTTTTCCGAAAAAACCTATTTGTATACGTTCTGATGATGGAGTAGAATTTAAACTCATAATTTTTCCTTACCGTGAATCTGATTAAATTGTTAACTTTATTACCTCTTTATTTTATAATAAAACAGGATAGGGAGTAAGATGCATGCGCAAAATTTTTAAATATATTTTAATTATAATTTTGGCTTTAAACAGCGGAATTATGCTCGCATCAGACGATAATATCCCTGTACGTGTCGGAGTTAGCGATACAAATTTTAAAAAATATTTATATGACACAATTGAGTTTATAAATGCAAATAAATTAAATGTTTTAGATTCTGCGTCAGGGTATACGATACCTATAACCGATGAATCAGAAATTGTAAAAATAACTTCGGGAAATAATCTGTTTAGAGTTTATGTTGATGAAGAATTAAAAGCTAAGAATTTGACAGGACCTATTTTGATAACACCTAAAGAGGGTAATTTTATATCCTTATCAAATTTAAAAAGGAAAGGTAAACAGGCTTCATATAGAGGTTATATGGAGATTACAAGGAGCACAAAAGACATAAGCAAATTTGCGGTTGTAAATGTATTAAGTTTAAAGGATTATCTTAGAGGTGTTGTTCCAAATGAAATGCCCGTAAGATTCGGACTTGAGGCATTAAAAGCTCAGAGTGTTGCGGCAAGAAATTATGCAATTACTCCGAGAATTAAAGCATATTCTGAATTTGATTTATGTGATTCCGTAGCCTGCCAAGTATACTACGGAGCTAATACTGAAGAAGAGCTTTCGGATAAAGCCGTTGAACAAACCAATAACATTATCGCTTTAGATGATAAAAATAAACCTATCTTAGCTCTATACAGTTCAACAGCAGGAGGCTATACGGAAAGTTATGCTTACGCATTTTCAGACCCTAAAACAAGAGAATTTCCGTCAGAGGATATATCTTATTTACAGGCAAAACCCGATAAAAAAGAATTTAACAAGCTAAATACCGATGAAGAAGCCGAAAAATTTTATACGTCAAAACCCGAGGCTTTTGATGATTTATCTCCATATTACAGATGGTCTAAAGAATGGACAAAGGAAGAATTAGAATCAGTACTGACAAAAACACTTCCCGCTCAAGCAAAAACAGGATTTATCTCACCTGCAATTACGGAAGGCGAATCAATAGGAAATTTAATATCAATAAAAGCACTAAAAAGAGGCGACTCGGGTAAAATTATAGAACTTGAAATTAAAACAGATAAAAATATTTTTGTAGTACAAAAAGAATTAGTTATCAGGCGTTGTTTTCAAAAGAACGGAATCTCACTTCCGAGCGCTAATTTTGTAATAAATTATATAGATTCAGAAATGCCCGTTTATAAATTTTTCGGCGGAGGTTTTGGGCATGGGGTAGGGCTTAGCCAATGGGGTGCAGGAAAGATGGCATCCGAAGGATATAGTTTTGACCAAATACTTTTGCATTATTATGACGGAATAAAACTTGCGACAATACCAATTGAAATTTCAAATTCCGATACCGTTGAAGATGAGTTCTATTCAAATACAAAAAAAGCCGAATTATTGCTTATTAATTCTTCAAAGCATAATGAATTGCTTGTTTGTATAAACAATAAAGAGCTTATAATACCATTAAAAGAAAAAGAGATGCATATTAATATTTCAAAATATCTGCAAAAAGGGATAAACACTATATCATACAAAGTCAAAGACGAACAAAATCAAAACACAGAGGGGAAATTAACCGCCTTTATACAAATAGAAGGAGCCGACAGTGAGTAAAGACAGTTCCTTACTTAAAGCGGCTTGGCTTATAGCATTTGTCACAATAATATCCAAATTTGTAGGGTTTATACGTGATATATGTATCGCTAATTATTACGGAGCCGGATTTGTTTCGGATGCTTACTTTTATGCCTATCAAATACCGTCTTTAGCAATAATACTTATGGGCGGAGTAGGCGGACCATTCCACAGTGCAACTGTAAGTGTATTTGCAAAACTTATTAATCCCGAAGATAAAATTCCACAGGAAAAAGTTAATAAATTATTCAATACTTTTTTAACATTAACATTTATAGTATTTTTAATACTTTCAATTATAATATTTATCTTTTCCGACAAAATTTTAGGGATAATAATTCACTCGGATAACAGCGAACTTATATCTTTAGCAAGCATGCATTTAAAAATAATGACCCCCGTTATATTAATAGGAGGTATTATAGGCATATATTACGGGCTGTTAATAACATACAGATGCTTTTTCCTGCCGAACATTTCGCCTGTACTGATGAGTTTAAGCATAATATTTATAATAGCATTTACAAAAGGCGATAAATTTGGGATTTCACTTGCAGCAGCTACTTCAATAGGCGCATTATTGCAATTTTTGGTTCAGGCGCCTGCCGTAAGAAAGTTAGGATTTAAAATTAAGCCCAATTTTGATATAAAAAATAATCCCGAATTAAAAAACCTTATAGAATTGGTTTTCCCCGCAGCTTTAAGTTCCACAATAGGTCAAATATATGTATATGTTGATATGTTTTTTGCGTCACAATTGAAAGAAGGTGCTTGGACAGCAATAGGATACGCAAACAGAGTATTTCAATTTCCTGTCGGTATTCTTGTTACGGCATTTTTGGTTCCTTTATTCCCAATCTTTTCTAAATTGGTAGGAGAGAAAAAATATGATGATATTAAATATTATTTTCATAAAGGAGTCGGGCTTTTAAATTTTGTCGCTATTCCGATTATGTTTTGCATCATACTCTTGGGATATGATACTGTCCAAATAGTGTTTCAAAGAGGAGAGTTTGATTCTCATGCAACATATATGGTAGCTCAAGCCTTAACATTCTTATCTTTTGCTATTATTCCTTATGTTTTTAGAGATTCCATAACAAGGATTTTTTACTCTTTTAATGACTCAAAAACTCCGTTTTTAGTTGCATTTTCTTCAATAATTCTAAAATTTATATTAAACTCCTTATTCATAGAAAAACTTGGTATAGCGGCAATAACTCTTTCAACATCACTTGTTACTCTAATTAATGCTACTCTATTAGGATGTATTTTACTTAAGAAAATTAACCTCGACTATAAAATATATTTTAAAAACTTATGCAAAATGGTACTGGCAGCTATTTTAGCATTCGGATTTAACCTGATAATATATAATTTGTGGACTATAAACAGTGCAAATTGGACTATGTTGTTATTAAAAACCATTGTTATGTTTATACTATGTATGAGTACATATACCATATTGGCAGCATTATTCAGAATTGAATACGTAGGAGAATTACTTGGAAGAATCAAAAATTATATTAGACAAAAATTTGCTAAATAAAACCCTGGAATCGGGAGGAGTAATAGCTTTTGTTACAGACACGGTATGGGGTTTAGGCTGTCTGCCAAATAATAAAACTGCTGTTGATAAAATATATAAAATAAAAGGCAGAGATACTTCAAAACCTTTAATTTTAATGTCTGACAGTATTAAAAATCTTTTGCCTTATATAAATTCTTTAAGCGAACAAGAAAAAGAAATTACCGATAACTATTTTCCGGGGGCTGTTACTTTAGTAACAAAAAAATCCGATAAAACTCCTATATATATAACATCCGGGAAAGATACAATTGGAATAAGAGTTCCGGATAATATGTTTTTTAAAACGCTGTGCGGGGAAATCAAAGGACACGTTCTTGCAACAACCAGTGCAAATTTATCAAACCATCCCTCGTCAAAAACATACCTTGAAGCCAAGAATTCAATAGGTGCTATGGCTGATATTGTATACCAAGATTTCGGATATAAATGCCAAGGTCTTGAATCTACCGTAATTACAATAATTAATAATAAAATAAATATATTAAGACAAGGAAGCATTGTTTTTTAATAAACTTAATGGCAAAAAAGTTTATCTTGAAGTTTTACACATGTCAAAGGAGAGAACAATGCAAGTAAGATTAAATACTTATAATCAAAATAAGAATATATCAATGTGTCAGAGCAGAAGAAGAAATTCAATCGAACCGAGTGCCATTGATAAAGAAATAAGCAATTTATTGGCACAATTCAACCAAAATAAGAAAGCAAAAATTCCGCCGTTAAAACTTACAAAACATATAAACCCAAACAATAATAATGTGTTTGATACTTTTACAAAGCTTGACGATGTAACAAGAGGAATTAATTTTGTTAAGTCTGCCGATGCTTGGAATGATTGTCTTTTAGAAGAAATAGAAGAATTTAACGTGGCAAAAAGTGAATATGAAGTAAGCAAAACTCAACAAAATTATGACCATATGGAAGAAGAAATGGGAGATATATTCTATACCGCAGCAAGTATAGCAAAAGATTCGGGTATAGACCCAATGGAAGCCTTTAAATCAACAAACCGCAAATTTTATAACAGAATCAACTTAATGGAAAGAATGGCGGCAAGCCCCGAATCAAAAACTCCGAAATTACTTGAAAACTGCAAAGATTATCAACGCAGAGCTTTATGGAATGCGGCAAAAAGAAAACTGTATGATGCTCAAGCATTGCAATATATTGTTTAATCTTCAGGTAAATATTTTATAAAATAAGAAAACAGAAACGGGATAAATGTCATTATTAAAAGAATATTCATGATTCCAGTTTTTTCGGCAAGCAAACTGATTAAAGGTAAAATAAGCCCAATAACACCCCAGCTGAATCCGCCGATAAATCCTGAAATCATACTTTTAAATTCCGGCATTAATCTTTGAGCTAAAGACATATTAACAGGCACAGCCAAAAAACTGACATAACCGATTAATATAAACGAAATCAATCCCAAAATACCTCTTGCGGAAGACATATAGAATAATACACCGAGCGGCATAACACTAATGAGTGAGATATAGAAAACTTTTTTAACACCCGCAAATTTTTCGACAAAAGGACTTGAAATAACCCCAAATGCCCCTGCCAGCATAAATGCTAACAATATCATTCCGATTGATGAAACATTATAACCGCAGCTTTTCCAATAAAACGGTAAAATTATTGAAAAAGAAGAAACAACAAATGATTTAACAATCGAAGCTGCAACCAAAATTGCAACGGGTAAATTATTAAATATTTTTTTCAATGCGGAAAGTAAAGAAATTTTAGGCTGATTAACTTTATTTTGAGATAATTTCGGAGTATTTTTCAAAATAATAAAAGCTGAAATTATTCCTATAAAACAAACAAAAGGAAGTTTTGATAATCCCCAAATTTGAGCAATGCCTGAAGATATGGCAGGACCAAGCGCAAACCCGAATGTTCCCAATGCTATAAAAATACTCATTTCTTTACTGTCGGAATAATTTGAAGAATAATCCGAAACAATACTGGTTGCCTGAGGATGAAAAAAAGCCACACCCATATGTCCGAGCATTAAAAATATAATAAGCATATATATATTCTGAGCAATCCCTAAAAACGATAAAAATACAGAAGCCATAATCATACCCCAAAATACAAAAAATCTTTTCTGCCATCTGTCGGCAATATATCCGAAAAACGGCTGGGATAATGATGAAGTTAAATTGGATATTGAGATTAATACGGTAGCAAATGCCATAGATATCCCAATATGTGCGGCAATAAAAGGCATAATCGGATTTAAAAATCCCGAATATGCATCCGTAATAAAATGTCCTGCCGACATTGCCCTTATTGTATTTTTAGACGTTTTGATTTCCATATTTAATGCCTGAAATGTCTCATCTTTGTAGTTATTACGGAAATATTATATTTATCAGCCGCTTTAATAATTTCATCATCCTTAAGGCTGCCGCCTGTTTGTATAATAGCGGAAATTCTGCCTTGAGCAGCGGCATATATATTATCTATGGCGGGCAAAATACCGTCACAAGCAGCTACTGCATCTTTTGAGCCGTCACAAGCTTTATTTAATGCAAGTTCAAATGCATCAATCATATTTGTTTGCCCCTGTCCTATACCTAAAGTTTTAAAGTCTTTCGCTATAACTATTGCATTTGATTTAGAATGTTTTGCGACTTTCCAAGCGAATATCATATCCTCCACCATCTCTGCGCTTGGTTTTGTTTTCGTTACAACTTTAAAATTATCTTTATCAAGTTCACCTCTATCCGGAGTTTGAACTAAAATTCCGAAAGGAGTATTCTTTATTTCTTCAGATAAATAGTTTTTATATTCATTTAGAGGAGTATTCAATCTTATTATTATTAAATTTTCGTTTGTTTGTAAGATAGCTAAAGCCTTAGGTGTATAATCGGGAGCAATAATGCAATCAAGCGGTACCGAAGAAAGTTCTTTTGCTAATTCTTCATTTATAACCTGAGAAAAACCAACAACACTTTCAAAAGAACTTAAAGGATCACAATCAAGCGCCTTAAGCCATGCCTGTTGAATATTTTCACCCAGAGCAACAGCACAAGGCGTAGTATGTTTAACTACCACACAGGCACAAACATCATAAAATTCACTTAAAATATTGGTACATACGGTCATATCGGATATATTATTATAAGAAAGTGCTTTACCGTTTAAAACTTCATAGTCAATTGTAGAGTTATTAATGTATAAACTCGCTTCCTGATGAGGATTTTCTCCGTATCGTAGCAGATATTCTTCTTTAATATTGAGATTTTCAGAATTTTCTCTCAGCCATTCACTAAGTAATTTTACATTTTCCATATATACTCCTATCCCAAAGATTTTGCTTTTTCCATGGTTTTTGTAATTGTCTCATTAATAATATCACTTACATTTCTTTTTATCAGTACATTATTGCCTTGTTCAGTGCAACCACCGGGGGTTGTGACATTTTCTATTAATGTATTAGGGGGGATTTGGGTATCTAAAATCATTTTCGCTGCACCTAATGCCGTTTGCGCCGATAATTGCAAACATGTCTTATAGTCAAGTCCTAATTTTTCGCCCGATTTAGCTATCTCATCAATAATATAATAATAAAAAGCGGGTCCTGAACCTGAAATTGCAGTAACAATATCTATATATTTTTCATTCGTATTTATTACTTTGCCTATTTTATTAAATATTTCAGAAGTTATTTTTATATTTTCTTCTTTTGCAAATTTTCCCGAACATATTGCGCTCATACCCTCATTCACAAGTGCGGGAGTATTAGGCATAACCCTTATTATCGGGATATTCCCCGTAATTTTTTCTATTGAGTTTATAGAAATTCCTGCCGCTATTGAAATAATTAATTTATCATCGGTAATTGCAGATTTAATTTCTTCCAAAATACTTTTTACAACAAAAGGTTTTACGGCAAGTATTATAATATTGGTATTTTTAACTACTTCAATATTCTCTGAAGTTGTATTTACGCCGAAATTATTTTTCAAAGAATTTAAAGTTTTTTCTGTTTTTGCGGAAACATAAATATCAGAGGGTAAAAACAGATTTGAATTAATAATCCCTTTTATAATAGCGGAAGCCATTTTTCCACCGCCTATAAAACCTATTTTGTTCATAATATTTAACCTTTATATTTTTAGTATTTGACTTTCGTTTTTGTCTTATTTATTATGATACAATAAAAATAATATATTCAAGGAGAAATAAAATGAGACGTACTTTGGAAGGAACAAAAAGGAAAAGACAAAATGTAAGCGGTTTCAGAGCACGTATGGCTACATCAGGCGGACAAGAGGTTATAAACAGACGCAGAGCTAAAGGCCGCCACAAATTGGCTATTACTGCTAAAGAAAGAGCTTAATATTTTATGTTTTTTATAAAAAAAGGACTGTCGAAACAGTCCTTTTTTGTTATTATATACTTATGCTTCAGAAAAAATACAGACTAAAAAAATATTCCGCTTTAACAGCTACATACAAAGTTAATAATACAACTTTTGATTCTAATGTATGTATTTATTTTGGCAAAGAAAAAACAACCCCCGAACTTGATACAAAATTTGCATTTGTTGTAAGCAAAAAGATTCATAAACGTGCGGTAGTCAGAAACAGAATAAAAAGGCTTATGAGGGAAAGTATCAGATTATTAATAAAAAATTCCCGAATCGATAATTTAAACAAATACTTATCAATAATAGTAAAAGCCAATCGTGGAGCTATCGGTGCAGATTTTAATCAAATCAATAATTCGATAATAAATTTAATAAGTACAAAATAAAAAGGAGGATACAATAAGCACCCTCCTTTTTAACAGAAATCTATAATTATTCAGCCATTGCTTTTCTTACTTCTTTTTTATAAATTTCAACGTTAGGTTGAAGAACTTCAGGTAAAGCAACGTCATCATTCGGAATATCTCCGTCTATTTGCCTTAGAATATTACCCGTATACAAAGTTTCAAAGTGTTTAAATTCAATAAATTTAGCAAGTGTAGTCAAAGATAAATCTTTTAATTCAACAACGCTCACAGGATGCATATTGGAATATGCACTAATAACACCTGTCAAAACAGCTTGAGTAACTTTTTCCTGAGGAGTTACATAAACAAAAGTGAAGAAAGAATCTTTATTATTGCTGTCTAAATCAGCTTCAGCGTTATAGTGAAGATATCCGGGGCCCACATTGGTATCAGTAGATATTCTTGCTTTCAAAGACTCATTTTTAAGCTGTTTTTCCCATAAAGTTGTGCCCATAAATGCATCACCAAAATATTCGATAAAATGTTTTTGTTTACCTTTAAGCCTTGATTGAACATTAAAAGCAGCCTGTTGTAGTGCAATATTTTTTGTTAAATCGGGATTTAAAAATTCTTGCTGAGCATTAAGTGAAGCTTGAAGCATAGCTATAACATCTTCTTTTGCAACACCGGCAAAAGCCAAAGTAAAAATTGTGGCATCATCAAAAATTGAAAATCTGCCGCCGACATCATCATGAACATAACCCGATAACTTAATATCACCTGCATCTACCATCTTGCGTAAATTGCTTTTTTCGGAAGAAATATCAGTCATGGCAATAAATCTGTCAGATACATCTTCACGTTCCAAAAATTCCTGCATAACTTTTTTTGCATTTTCATAAGCAACCGTTGTTTCAATAGTACCGCCTGATTTTGATACAACAAGGAATTGTGTTTTAGCTAAATCTAACGAATTAATAAATCTTCTGAAACTTTCGGAATCAACGGAAGAATAAAAGTGAATATTGGATTCTTTACCTATCATTCTGATAAGTGATTCGGTAGTATGTCTGGAACCGCCTATACCAAGTATTGCCAAATCAGTATATTTATTGTCTTGAGCTTTTTTTGCCATATCATAAAGAGTATCTATATTATCTATTTGATTTTGAGGTAATATTTGAATCCAATTTAAAAACTGACCCGACTTGCCTGCTCTTGATTTAATTGTTTCAACTGCAACTTTAGCACTGTCAGCGTATTTTGTAAGATTAGAAATATCCAGTTTTAAAGTAATATCTGAAGTTATTGTTTCTGTCATACGAAAATCCTCTTTTTGTTTACACAATGCTATTATCTAATGAAATAAAAATAATTTCAATTAAAAAAGTCCGATAAATATATCGGACTTTTTAAAAATAAAACATAAACTATGCTTCATCAGTGCGTTTTTGTTTATTGATAACATCTTGAAGTTTAGAAATAAGCTCATCACCTTTAGCTTGCATATCACTGACAATACCGTCAGCTTTATTTTGGATTTCGGAAACAGTTGAGTGAGCCTTGTCACAAATTTCTTTTGATTTATCAATTAACTGTTCTCTTGTTTCTTCACCGGTTTGAGGAGCAAGTAAGATACCAATAACGGCACCAACCAAACTGCCTACTGCAAACCCTGCTATAAATCTACCTATTGACATTTTTATCTCCTTTTTTTAAAAATACTAAATCCGTTTAAAAAACCGCTGATAAAACCACTTTTCCCTTTTACACTGCTAAAAGCGACACAAGATGCGCCTAAAAGCGTTGTCAGGATTTTTTTTATTAATTCAAATTGTTTATTGGTAGCTGTTGATACGTTGTTTACGGTTGAAAGTACACTGTTAAGCGTTTTAAAAACAGGTTGTAATTCTTTTTTTGCAACATCGGTTAATTCCCGAATACCAATCATAGTAAGAGTGGTTTCTTTAAGGAATTTAACCAAAAATATGGTCACAATAGTACTTGTAACGATTAAAACTATAACAAAAACAGCTATAATACATTCTAAAACAGGTGTCATTATAATCTCCTAATTAACTTCATAATCAGTAGTTTCTTTTTGTTTAGCTTTAGCAATCTGTTTAGCTTTAATAGTTTCATTAATTTTGTTATACTGCTGTTCAAGTCTGTAACGCATAACATCAATAGATGATAATGCTTGTCTTTTAGCCTCTTTAATTTCGGGCGTATATTTTTGAGCAATATCCGTAATGACATTTTCTACATTTTTACGAGTTTCTTCACCTGATTTAGGTGCATACAATATAGCGGCAATAACACCGCCGATAACACCCGCAAGTAAACCAACTCCAAAACTGATTGAGCTGTCTTCTTTTGACATTTCGTCCTCCATTCACTTTATGTTTGAGATTGTAACATTTTTTTTAAAATTTTTCAATTATACTCTTTTAATAGAATACCCGCTATTCAAAAATTAGAAACTGTTGTAAAGAAAATTTTTTTGATGTAATTTATTATTGTCAATAAACAAGAGGAGAATACTAATGAGTGAAAGAAAATTAGTTGGAACAGGAGAAATGTTCAAAAAAGCACTCGCAGGCGGATATGCCATTGGTGCTTACAATGTAAACAATATGGAAATTTTGCAGGGGATTGCAGAAGCTGCAGAAGAAACTCAGTCACCAATCATATTGCAAGTTTCGGCAGGTGCAAGAAAATATGCAAATCAAACATATTTAATCAAATTGGTTGAAGCTGCATTAGCAACAACAACGGTTCCGATTGCACTTCACTTAGATCATGGTGCTGATTTTGAAATATGTAAAGCATGTATAGACGGCGGATTCTCATCTGTTATGATAGACGGTTCAAGATTCCCGTTGGAAGAAAATATTAAATTAACAAAACAAGTTGTAGAATACGCTCACGCAAGAGGCGTTTCTGTTGAAGCAGAACTCGGAAAGCTTGCAGGCGTAGAAGATGATGTAAAAGTACACAGTGCTGATTCTACATATACAGACCCAGCTGAAGCTGCAAGATTTGTTAAAGAAACAGGCTGTGACTCTTTAGCAGTTGCTATTGGTACATCTCATGGCGCATATAAATTTAAAGGCGAAGCTAAACTTGATTTTGAAAGATTAGCTCAAATCAAAAAAGCGGTTAATGAAGTTGTAGGATATGACTATCCGCTTGTACTTCACGGTTCATCATCAGTTCCGAAAGAATTTGTTGCAAAATGCAATAAATTTGGCGGTAATTTACCTGATGCACAAGGCGTACCTGAAGATATGCTTAACTATGCTTCTAAACATGGTGTAGCAAAAATCAATATTGATACTGATTTAAGATTAGCAATGACTTCAACAATCAGAGAATTCTTTATTGAACATCCCGAAAAATTTGACCCGCGCGAATATATGGGTCCGGGCAGAACTGCCGTAAAAGAAATGGTAATGCACAAAATGAGAGATGTATTAGGTACGGCTGGTCATGCTAAAGACTAATATGAGTTAATTATCAAATAAAAGAGTGAAGGTTAACTATCTTCACTCTTTTATTAAAATAATGTATTATTAATTTATACAGAAAAAAGAGGGATTTATATTATGAAACTAATGGAAGGTAAAAGAGGCGTTATTTTTGGAGTATCTAACACTCACGGAATTGCCTACGGGATTGCAAAACAATTATTTGATGCAGGTGCCGAAATAGCATTTACTTATGCAGGCGAAGTAATGGAAAAAAGAGTTCGTCCGATTGCGGAATCCATGAATGCAAAAGTTATAATGTCTTGCGATGTAACAAAAGAAGAAGAAGTCCAAGCTGTATTTAAAGAACTTGAAAAAGTATACGGAAAGATTGATTTTGTTGTACATGCCGTAGCTTATGCAAACAGAGAAGATTTAACGGGAGAATTTGTTAACACATCAAAAGCAGGCTGGGATTTAGCTATGGGCGTTAGCGCATATTCGCTTGTATCATTAGCCAGAAACGCACAGCCCCTAATGAAAGACGGCGGTTCAATACTTGCATTAACATATTTGGGCGGTGAAAAAGTTGTTGCTAACTACAATATCATGGGTGTAGCTAAAGCGGCACTTGAAGCTTCCGCAAGATATTTAGCCGAAAACCTCGGTAAATATGGTATAAGAGTTAACTGTTTATCTTCAGGAGCAGTAAAAACTCTTGCAGCTTCAGGCATAGACGGTTTCGGCAAAATGCTAAAAGCTGCGGTTGCAAAAGCTCCTTTAAAGAGAAATGTTACTCTTGAAGATGATGGGAAAACGGCATTATATTTACTGTCTGACTTATCATCAGGCGTAACGGGTGAAGTTATCCATGTTGACTGCGGATGCCACTGTGTTTATGCTTCAGCTGAAGAAATGGATTTAGTTACAAGACAATAATTTTATCAAACATATTAAAAAAGGAGAGTTTCTTAACTCTCCTTTTTTAATATGTTCACATGATTGTTATAGAACTCTTCAAATCTGTCTTCTATAATGCTGTCCCTCATATCATGAATAAATTTCAACAAAAATCTCGTATTATGAATGGAAATTAGAATAGCAGCAGTTGCTTCACCCATTCTGTACAAATGTCTTATATATGCCTTTGAGTGATTTTGGCATGCATAACAGTCACATTTATCATCAAGCGGTGAGGGGTCTTTTTCAAATTGTTTATTTTTAATATTTTTCTTTCCCTCATAGGTAAAGAACGAGCCATGGCGTGCATTACGGGTAGGCAGAACACAATCAAACATATCAACGCCACGTTTTACACCTTCCAATAAATCAATCGGAGTCCCTACCCCCATCAAATATCTTGGTTTATTATACGGCAATAATGGTGCAGTCAATTCAACAAGATGATTTTTCATTTCCGTTGGTTCACCTACACTTACACCGCCTATTGCATAGCCTACGGCATCATAGGCAGAAACAACTTTAGCACTTTCACGTCTTAAATCATCAAAAAAAGCACCTTGAACAATAGGAAATAACGCCTGATCTTCTCTTGTATGAGCCTTAAAACATCTTTCGAGCCACCTGTGAGTGCGTTCCATTGCCTTAACCGCATTGTCATAATCACAAGGATAAGGTGCACACTGATCAAAAGCCATTGCAATATCAGGTCCCAAGTCTTGCTGGATTTCCATTGATATTTCGGGATTAATATAGTATTCATCACCCGTTTTAGGCTCTTTAAACTTTACCCCGTCTTCGGTAATATTATTCAAATGAGCTAATGAAAAGACTTGAAACCCGCCAGAATCCGTCAAAATAGGTTTTTCCCAATTCATCCATTTATGAAGTCCGCCAAATTCTTTTATTAATTTGTTTCCCGGGTGTAAAAACAAATGGAAAGAATTAGAAAGTATTATTTGAGCTTGTGTTTCTTCCAAATGGTGTTTAGTAAGCATTTTAACGGTACTATGTGTACCTACCGGCATAAATATAGGTGTTTCGATATCACCATGAGGAGTATGCAATATCCCTGCTCTGGCGTGAGTTTTTTTATCTTCTTTTATAAGTTCAAAACTAAAGTGCTTGTTTTTCTTCATTCATCAACATCTCAAGCATTGTAGTCCAATTAGAACATATTTCATCTTCTTTAAAGTAAATAGCTATTTCCCTTTCGGCACTTTGAGGGCTGTCAGAACCATGAATTATATTAAATTCCTGATTAATTGCATATTCAAAGCGAATAGTACCTGTATCGGCATTTTCAGGCTTTGTAGCACCCATCATTTTTCTTGATTCGGCTATTACGTTCGGACCCTCTATAACCATAGCCACAATAGGACCTGACGTTATATATTTTATTAAACGCGGGTAGAAAGGTTTGCCCTCATGCTCAGCATAATGTTTTTTTGCATGTTCTAATGTCGGCAATAACAGTTTTAAACCGATAATTTTATAGCCTTTTTCTTCAAATTTAGTAATAATTCTGCCTATTAAATTTCTCTTAACCCCATCAGGTTTTATAGCTATAAATGTTCTTTCAGCCATCTTATAATACCCCCCTACCAATTAATTGTATTTATTTAATCATAAAAATGCTTTTTTTTCAATTATAAAGTATCATGATATAATTTAACAGAAAGATTGATTATACAACTATGGACAAACAAAAAATAATAAACCTTATAGAGAGTAAAGATTTTAAGAGTGCTAAAGAGATTATCACAAAAAATTTAGAAGCCGGTTCTGATGATATAGAACTTTATAAATATTTAGGACTTTGCAATATCAACTTAGGTTGTTCGGAAGAAGCCGAAAAAGCCTTTAATAAACTGATAGAAAAAGACAATAAAGATGCTTTGGCTCTTTATTATTTAGCACAAATAGCAATAGAAAAACAAAATTATCAAAAAGCACAGGAAATCCTGTTAAAAGTTATTGAATTAAGAGAAAATTATTTAGATGCATATAAAAGCCTTGCTATTGTATATACCAAATTAAACAAACCTGATTCTGCAACAGATTTAATAAAAAAGATGGAGGATATGGCACCTGATGATGCTCAAATATACAGTATTGCTGCCAATATAGCACTTGTAAAAGGTGATATTCAGTCAGCAAGCGAAAATTTAGAAAGAGCATTAAAGCTGGAACCTGATAATTGCACTATATATGATAAACTTGGAATGTTATATTTTACCATCGGTAGTATGGAACAAGCTGTTAATATATATAAGAGAGCCCTTAACTTATGGAGCGAAGAACACTCTTTACTTTATAATTTGGGTTTAACATATATTTCTTGTGAAAATTTTGAAGAAGCATACAATATGTTAAAAAAAGCTTATGAACTCAATGATAATCAAGCTTATTTATCAGCCTATGCACTTTCCGCTTTAAAATCTAATCATTATGAACAAGCCATTAATTCATATAAAAAGTTAATTGATATTTCTCCCGATAAGGAAAATTATAAGTATTATTTAGCATGTGCATACGACGGCAACAATGATTTAGAAAATGCCACAAAAATAATAGAAAGTTTATTAACATTTAACTTGAACTCTATACCGTTAAAATTGCATTTGGCTTCTTTATATACCAGACAAAACCATATTGAAGCGGCAAAAATACTTTATGCGGATATAATAGCTTCAGGATTTGCGAGTATAAATATATTATATGAATATGCAATATTATGTGCAAAAGGTGCCGATACAGATAAAGCGGAAGAAATTTTAAAGAAAATTATTGCAATGGATGCAAATTTTGCCTTAGCATATAAAGATTTAGCTGTTATTTATTTATCAAGGAAATTTTTTGACAAGGCATTAGTAAATTTTGAAAAAGCTTATGAGCTTGAACCCGATAATATATACATAGCTTTTGAATTTGCGAATTATTATCACCTGATGAAAGATTTTGAAAAAGCTGAAAAATTATATTCTAAGCTTGAACAAAATGAAGATTTACCGTTAAATATACTTGTTTCCATTGCAGAGAATTATATTGCACAAAACAATATTAACTCCGCAAAAAGATTACTTTTAAAAGCGATCAAGAAAGATCCTCGAAATGTAAAAGTATTATATAATTTAGCTCAAATATATTTTAATGAGAAGAACTATGAAAATTCCCGTCAATTACTGGAAGACGCATATACAATATCTGCCGATTCGGATATTGCAAATCTCCTTGCAAAAGTTTCAATAGAAACGGGAGATTATAACCAAGCATACGGGCTGTTAAACATAGTAAATCTAACTATTCCAAATAATATTTCAGTTTTAATGAGTATGGCTGATTGCAAATTCAGACAAAAAGATTACAATAAGGCAAAAGAGCACATACAAACGGTATTAAACATTTTACCCGAATACGAAGACGCATTAGAATTTCTGGAAAAAATAAATAAGGAGATTAAATAGTGAAAAGAAAAAACTTTATAGTTGAGATGTTCAAATTTTTATGGAGCAAAAAAGCATACTGGATTGTTCCGGTCATATTATTTTTGATACTGTTAATTTTCTTGATAGCAGTAGGGACATCACCCGTATCTCCATTTATTTATACAATAATCTAGGAAAAATCAATGAAATTGAAAGAGTCAAAAAAATTTGCGCTGACAATGGGGCTTCTACCTTGGATTCCGGCTTTTATCTTATACAAAAAAGGATTCAGCCCCATAGCAGTCAAAATTATAGTAGCATTTATGATATTGTCACTTATATCTTTTGTAAGTGAAAGATTTGCATTAGGTTTAAAGAGGATAGCTGATAGAATTGGCTCATTTTTAGGCAAGTATTTAGCTATAATCGTATTGATTTTAGGATATATATTTGCCGTAATTCCAACCGGATTAATAATGAAACTGGTAAAAAGAGACCGATTAATCTTAAAAAAACCTAAAGTCAATACATACTGGAAACAGTGTGAAAATAAAACAACGGATTACGAATATCAATTTTAGGCAGGGGAAATGACATATTTATTAGGCATAAGTGCATATTACCATGACAGTGCGGCAGCAATCATAAAAGACGGAGAAATAATAGCTGCTGCGCAGGAGGAAAGATTTACAAGAATAAAACAAGACAGCGAATTTCCGATTAATGCTGCAAGATATTGTTTAAAAGAAGCACAAATTGAGCCTGAGCAATTAGATGGAGTTGTATATTACGAAAAACCTTTTGTAAAATTTGAAAGAATATTGGAAACAGAATTGGCATATGCACCATTCAGTATGAGAAGTTTTGTAAACGCTATGCCTGTGTGGCTTAATAAAAAGTTATTTATACCTAATCAAACAGATAAACATTTTGATAAACGATTAAAATGTCCTATATATTTCACTACACACCATGAATCACACTGTGCGAGTGCATTTTATCCGTCACCGTTTGAAGAAGCTGCAATACTGTGCTTAGACGGCGTAGGAGAATGGGACACAACGACTTGGGGTATCGGCAAAGGCAATAAAATTGAAATAAAAGGGAAAATAGAATTTCCTCATTCACTGGGACTTTTATACAGTACGTTTACGGGATTTTTGGGATTTAAGGTCAATTCGGGTGAATATAAAGTAATGGGTTTAGCGCCTTATGGCGAACCTGTTTATAAAGACTTAATTCTTGAAAAGCTGGTTGATGTTAAACCTGACGGGTCTTTCTGGCTAAATCAAGAGTATTTCGGATACTGTACAACTGATTATATGTATAATAAAAAGTTTGAAAAACTTTTCAATCGCAGTCCTCGTAAGCCCGAAACGGCTTTAACCCAAAGTGATATGGATATGGCTGCAAGTATACAGTCCGTTACGGAAGAAATAATATTAAAACTTGCAAAATATGTATACGAGCAAACAGGACAAAAAAATCTTTGTTTGGCAGGCGGTGTAGCTTTAAATTGTGTATCTAACGGCAATATATTAAAAAATGGGCCCTATGAAAACATTTGGACACAGCCTGCGGCAGGTGACGCAGGAGGTGCATTGGGCGCCGTTCTAGCCGTTTATTATATGGGATTAAATAATGAACGTAAAGTTAATCCCGACGACTCTCAAAAGGGAAGTCTTTTAGGTCCTAAATATTCTGATGAAGAAATACTTGAAACTTTAAATAAATACAATGCAAAGTATACTAAGTATAATACAGAAGATGAAGTTGCCCAAATAATAGCCAAATATATTTCAGAAGGTAAAAGTATAGGTCATTTTGCGGGCAGAATGGAATATGGGCCGAGAGCATTAGGTAACAGAAGTATATTAGCAGACCCAAGAAACCGTGAAATGCAAAAGAATTTAAACTTAGCTATAAAGAAACGTGAATCTTTCAGACCATTTGCACCAAGCTGTCTTGAAGAAGACGTAGAAGAATTTTTTGCTATCAAAGCGGGTAAAAAATCTCCCTATATGCTTTTGACTCAGCCCATATCGGATAAAATTAAGACCCAATTGACAGATGAAGAAAAAAATCTTAAAGGCATTGATAAATTGAAAGCATACCGTTCGACATTACCTGCTATAACTCATGTTAATTATTCCGCACGTATTCAAACCGTATCAAAAAAAGTAAATCCAAGATATTGGAACATAATTAACGAATTCAAAAAACTTACGGCTTGTTCTGTTGTAGTTAACACTTCTTTTAATATAAGAGGTGAGCCAATAGTAAATACGCCAGAAAACGCATATAAATGCTTTATGTATACAGATTTAGACGTTTTGGTATTAGAAAATTTTGTATTATTAAAAAAAGAACAAACATCATTATCAGGCAAAGAAGAATACCAAAAACAGTTTAAATTGGATTAATAATCTATTTTACCTTCATATAGGACTCTTGCTGCACAGTTTACACCTAAACTCTTTATATTACAAGCGCCCGGTCCATTATTATAACCGGCGTATCCGTATGGCAATACCCCTTTTTTGTCAATTACAACAAAGAAAAATGTATCATATCCAAATCTATTTGGTCCTTTATTGCCGTTTACATCAACCAGAAATCTTCCTAAACAGTTTTCCACATCACTTTCTGCCATTGCTTGTTGTTCGGTGTATGCGGTTTGACAAATAGGACCTTTGTAATTACTCGAAACCCAATTATAAGCAATACCGTCTGAGGTAACAAGTGAATTTTTATTATCATAATATCCGTGAGTAGCGCCGCTTAACTGCTTATAAGCTCCGCTATAAAAACAACCGGTATTGTTTTTACATAATTTAGCTAAATTTACCTGTTGTGAAAAATAATCAAAAAATTCATCTTCCTGCATAAAAGAAAAATCGCCGTTAGGATTACCGGTTTTCCATCCAATTCGCATAACAGCTTGATTTAGTATAGACTGTACTTTTTTCAATTTAGCAACATATTCCCGTTTTTGAGTTGCTGCAATAACGGATGGAATAGTAATGAGGCAATAACACCAATAATAACAAGGGTAATAAGAACTTCTGCCAAAGTAAATCCGCCATAAGATTTTAGTTTAAAAATTGTTTTCGTTCTTCGGGTGGGGGGGGGTATTTGGTTTATCCATAATGCTCTTCCTCAAATCTTTTAGTCTAATTATTGCATATATTAAGGTTTATTACAATACTTATTTAAGAAAAATAATTCCAATACAATGATTATTAAAATTAAAGTAAATTTAATTTCTTGAGAAAAAAGCATAATTCCAATAAAATATTACTATATTGAATTGGGGATATTATGCAGGATAAGAATTTTTTATTAATAGACGGACACGCATTGGCTTACAGATACTTTTTTGCACTGGAAAGAACGGCAATGAAAACATCTGATAATCAGCCGACATGGGCTGTATTTGGATTTTTCAAAGCACTGTTTGATTTACTGCAAAATAATACAATAAAACCTGATGCAATAGCTGTTGCATTTGATGTATCAAGGCATACATACAGGACAGAGATGTATGCCGAATATAAAGCCAACAGAGAAAGCATGCCCGATACTCTAAGAAGTCAATTGGCATTAATTATAGAAGGATTACATGCATTAAATATTCCCATATTAACAAAAGAAGGATTTGAAGCTGATGACGTTATAGGTACAATAGCAACAAAAGCGAAACAAAAACAACATAAAACATATATATTGACGGGAGATAGAGATTCTTTCCAACTAGTAGACAGAGAGGGCTTAATTGAAGTTATTATGCCATCGAAAGGCGAACTTATTGAATTTAATTGGTATAAAGTTTTCGATAAGATGGGGGTATATCCATATCAAATTACTGACTATAAAGGATTATCGGGAGATACCTCTGATAATATTCCGGGGATAAAAGGGATTGGCGAAAAAACTGCCTGTAAACTGCTTTCAAGATTTGATAAACTTGAACAAATATATGAACATATTGATGAAGTAACAGAAAAAGCCTTAAATAAAAAATTAACCGAGGGCAAAGAAATTGCTTTATTAAGTAAGGAGCTTGCAACTATTCAGCGCAATTTAGATATAGACTTTGATTTTGACTGCGCAAAACTTGAAATGCCTAATTATGATGCGGTTATTGAGTTTTTTAAGAAAAACCAGTTTTATAATTTCTTAAAAAATTCCGAAAATATATTAAAGCCGTTTAAAATCGGAGCTTTAGAACCGAATGTTACCGAAAATTGTTTAACTCAAGAATTTACCAATCCTGAAGGTCAAATGCAATTAGGGCTTGGTATAGGTGAAATTCTTGTCAATACTTCACACAGAGAATACAACCACGTAAAAACTATTGTAGATACCGTTGAAAAACTTGATAAATTAACAGAAGAACTAAAAAAGCAAACTATATTTTCACTTGATGTTGAAACAACGGGAATTAATCCTTTAGAGTGTGATTTAGTCGGAATTTCTTTAGCTTATTCTGAACAAATAAGTGCTAAGAATAATCGGGTAAAAGTTGATGAAACAAAATCCGATTTAGTCAAATCGTACTATATACCTGTATTTCATTTAGTCGGGCAGCAATTGGAATTGGATTTGGTAAGGGAAAAATTAGCCCCGATTTTTGCAGATAAATTAATAGCCAAAACGCTGCAAAATGCTAAATTTGACTGTCACGTTCTAAATCACCACAATATGAAAGTTGAAAACGTAATTTTTGATACAATGCTTGCAAGTTATATAAAAGATTCATCACGTAAACACGGACTTAAGCAGCAAGCAAGCGACTATCTTAATTATATAATGGTTGAATTTGAAGAGCTTTTAAAAAAGACCTCAACTAAATCATACAGTATTGAAACCGTTAATATAGAAGATGCAGGTTCATATGCATGTGATGATGCATTTGCAACCCTTTTATTGACCAAATATTGGCAAAATAATTTGGATGAAAAAGAGCTTGACCTTTTATACAATATTGAAGTTCCGCTATCAGCTGTTTTAATGCAGATGGAAGAAAACGGAGCCCATATAGATGTTGAATGTCTTAGCGGTATAGAAAAAGAAATAAATGAAAAACTTGAAATAACAGAAAATAAAATATACGAAGCAGCCGGCGAGCAATTTAATATTAACTCTCCCAAGCAGGTAGGCGACATTCTTTTCGGTAAAATGCAATTAAAAGCAAAAGGTATGAAATCAAAAACAGGGTATTCGACAAGTGCAAAAGTACTGGAAACTTTAGCGGAAGAACACCAAATTGCAAAAGATATATTAGAACAAAGGCATCTTGCCAAACTAAAAAGCACATACGTTGATACATTGCCCGAATTAAGAAGCCCGATTGATAACCGAATCCACACAAGTTTTAATCAAACCATTACAACAACGGGAAGACTGTCATCATCAAATCCCAATTTACAAAATATCCCGACAAGAACTGCTTTAGGAAACAGAATAAGGGGTGCATTTACAGCTGAAAATAAAGAAAATGTTATAATTTCAGCGGATTATTCTCAAATAGAATTAAGATTATTAGCTCATATTTCACGAGATGATAATTTAATAGAAGCGTTTTGTGAGGATGAAGATGTACATAGTTCAACCGCAAGCAAGGTTTTTGGAGTGCCTTTAGATGAAGTAACCAAAGAAATGCGTTCCAAAGCAAAAGCAGTAAATTTTGGGATTGTATATGGGCAATCACGATACGGATTAGCCTCAAGTCTTGGAATATCTCCATTTGAAGCGCAAGATTTTATAGACCGCTATTTTAAAACCTACCCCGGAATAAAAGAATATATGGATGAAACAATAAAATTTGCATATGCACATGGTTATGTTGAAACACTTTGGGGAAGAAAACGATATTTAAGTTCGGGACTGTTATCTGCTAACGCTAAAATACAAGAAGCGGCGCAAAGAGCTGCTATCAATGCGCCCATACAAGGCAGTGCAGCTGATGTTATGAAGTTAGCAATGGTTAGATTAAATGATTACTTTACAAAAAATAGTATTAAATCTAAAATAATCATACAAGTGCACGATGAACTTGTTATCGAAACGATTAATACTGAAATAGACAAAGTAAAATCACTTGTTCAAAATGCAATGGAATTAGATCAGCCGTTTTTGGTACCATTAAAGGTTGATATATATCAAGGACAATCTTGGATGGAGATATAATGAAATATTTGGCAGCAACAATTTTTTCTTTATATATTTTAGCAGCATTTCCTTTGGCAAGCTCAGCCGAAAATATTATACCTGCGGCGTCAGCTATCAAAACGGTTCCGTCAAGTCTTGATTTTGCTAAGTCTTATAAAACAACAGCGGAAAATCTGCTATATCTCTTACTTTCCGCCATTAATGAAAATAATTATTCCATTGAAGAAATACAGTTTAAAACAGGAAGTGTTCTGTTTAAGGCATATTCCAAAGAATTTATTGCCTGTATATCAGCTCAAGACGGCTATAATTCTTTTATTAAAATAATTCCCGTCGACAACAATTATAATTTTTCACCGATACTTATTCAGAAACTTCATAACTATATTGAATTAAATAACAAAACCAGTTTTCAAAAAATATTATAATCTGTCACAAAAGTTAACACTAATTGAAGAAAAATCAATTCTAAAAATTGATATGTTTTGTAAACCATACAAAAAATAAAAAGGCAAAATGTATGGTTTCAATTAACAGAACCGGAGCAGTAAATAATATGCAAATTAAAAAGGCAGAAAGCAAGAAGAAAAAGGGTGTGTTTTTGGCTTCAACCGCTGCTGCCACAGGTTCAAGTGTAATTCAAACCGCTATGGGTTTACCGGTTGCGGGTGTGGCTTTAAAAACTATGATTTCTTCCAATAAAAAATTAAATCCAGACCAAATCAATCAAATTATGGCTTCTGCTGAAAAATTCATAACTTCAAGAGGACTTTCAGAAAAAGGTGTTGTAATTGAAAATGTAAAATCAGCCGGATTTAATTTACCAGGGGCTCTTGGTAAAGTCATGGAATATATACATCCGATAGCATCAGTTGCAGCCGGAAATAATGCCGCTTTCATAAATAAACCAATAGAAATTGGGCTGGGTAATATATTATATAATAAAAATTCTATTCTTATAAATAAAGATAAGCTGCCCACTGCTGTTTTTCATGAAATAGGGCATGCAATAAATTATAATAATTCTAAATTTTGGAAATTTATGCAAGGTATAAGAATGCCGGGAATAGCACTTGCAATGGGATTAGCTCTATTCGGTGCTTATACAAACAATGCAGAAGCTAAAGACGGTCAAGAACTAACAAAAGGTCAAAAAGCTAAAAATGCAGTAAGGAACAATGCAGGTAAATTAGCATTTGCTGCAATGATGCCTATGCTTTTAGAAGAAGGCATGGCCTCTATCAGAGGGTGCAAATGGGCTAACTCTAATTTGCCGAAAGAACTTGCTAAAAAAGTATTAAAAACTAATATAGGTGGCTATGTATCTTATTTAGGTACAGCTATTACGCTTGGGGTTGCAGCATTTAGTGCAGTAAAATTAAAAGACCACTTTGCATCAAAATTTCAGGCAAAAAATAATTAATATCATCTGCTGATTTATACTATTTTTGGAGGTATATTTAAAGCCATATTATCAAGAGCTAAAATACTTTCAGATATACCTTCAGAATACGTCGGATGAGCATATATGACTTTTTGCAGATTTTTAGGACTTAATTTATTTGCCATGGCAATTGCGATTTGTTGAATTAATGCACTTGCTTCTTCGGAAATAATATGAGCACCCAAAATTTCATCATCTGTTGCCAGTATTTTTATAAAACCATCAATTTTATCTTCTGCAAAAGCTTTACCTAAAGCCGAAATCGGGAATAATGATTTTTTATACTGCATACCTTGGAGTTCCTGCTCGGTTTTACCTATCCAAGCTATTTCAGGAGAACCATATATTACGGATGGGACAAGATTTTTATCAAACTTGGGTTCATTTCCGTTTATTATATATTCTATAACATTTTCCGCCTGTTTTATTGCACTATGGGCAAGCATACTTTCTCTTGTTATATCGCCTATGGCATATATATTGTCTTTATTTGTTTTAAACCCTGATTCTATTTTTATATCACCAAACTCTTTAAGAGTTTTTCTTCCTGCTGCTGATAAAACACAATCCGCCTCTAAAGCCTGACCGTTTGACAGTTTTATCGTTTTACCCTTGATTTCTTCTACCGTCGCGGAAGTATAAAAAGTTATTCTGCTTTTCTTTAAAAGTCTTACAACTCTTTCTGATACTTCATCGTCCGCTATCGGCAGGATTTTATCCATCATTTCAACAATAGTAACTTTTACCCCTAAACACGACAATATTCTTGCCCATTCAATACCGATTGCCCCCGAGCCTGTTATTAATATACTTTCGGGCAATTTTGTCAGATTTAACATATCATCGGAAGTTAAAATAAAATTTTCATCATATTCGCCATTAAACTTTATTTTATTGGGTTCAGAGCCTATTGCTATAAGAATATTTTTGACTTGATAATTATTTGTATCTGTTTTTATTAACCCCGAATGTTCAACCTTTGCTTCCTCGTTAATGATTTCTATTCCATAACTTTTTATCAAATTAGTAAGAGAATTACGAATTTTTTCCGATATTTTTTTTTGTCTTTGCCAAATTTTTTCAAAATCAAAAGAAATATTTTCTGCCTTAATACCGAATTTTTCAGCATTTTTTAATTCGGATAATATTTTACAGGAATGTAAAACGGTTTTAGTAGGTATACAGCCCTTATTCAGGCATGTACCGCCTACATATTCTTTTTCAAATAAAACAACCTTTAAACCTTTTTGTGCAGCTCTAATTGCCGCACTATATCCTGCAGGTCCCGCTCCGATTATTCCGATATCATACATAAAACTATCCCTCTTTTTTCATTATACATTAAAATATCTAAAATTAAAAATGTTGATTTTAAAGGCTTTTAGCTTGATTTTGTAAACTAATGTTACAAAAAACATCAAAAATTGAACTTTTTACTAAAGTTTTTTTTCTAAATGCCGATATCTTTTTTTGTGAGGTTAATAAAATCTCATGCGAATGTAAAAGATAGTTGTTCTAAAGGATTCCCTGTTATGAAATTATTGAGTAAGATAGTTGTGCTCTTTAGCGCATTAATTGTGTTGAGCTTTTCTAATGTTGCTTTTGCAACGGATTATTCGGCAAATACTAAACAACCTGTTTTAGTTGAAGCTTTAAACAGATTAGAAGCAATGAATAACACCAAAGTTTTAAATGTTATAAAAGGTCAAAATTCTACAAATAAACCTATAAGAATTATGTTCAGAGATATGGCAGTTATGGGTTACGGAACATGTGAAGCCGTTACTGCTAAAACATCAGAAGGCACACTTGTTATTTTAATCAGTTCAAATTATAAAACAGCGCCTGTTGAAGCTATCGCTTGCTTAATAGCTCACGAAAGCGTTCACCATGAAAATACAAAAACCTATGAAGAAGAAGTCAGAGCTTGGAATTGTGAAGTTAATACCTGGATTGCTTTTACCTCTGTTAATCCTTCTTTAAAACAAAGCGATTCAAAATTGGTTAAAAGATTAAACTACTTATCTAAATTATATGTTAATGACGGAAATCAAATGACTTCTATCGCTAACTTAATAGCTAACCAACCTGCTTATGCTTCTTTAAAAAGATCCTAATCTGATAGAATATTCATAACACAGTCGAGACAACTAAATGCAACAAGGTAATTCTTGTTGCATTCGTCTGTTAGTACGAACGGTTCTTTATATTGATTATTTCCGCATAGTCCTAATTGTTTTTTTATACAGTATTTTGATGTCATTAATACGGCATGCTTTTTTGTTTTAGGGCTTGTTTCAAATGCATATTCTTTTATTTCGCATCCCCGTTTTTTATAGAATATTTCCGCTTTTTTATTGTATATGTTGGCTCTGTAATCTAATACTTTTTGGGGATATTCGCATATAACAATTTTTGAATTTCTTTTTGGTACATTATAATTTTTATTTCTTATTTTTCGCAAATTGTCACATAATATTCTTCTTATTTCATTAATTTTAGATATCTTAAAAAAAGGAGCAGTTTTAACTTTTATATCTGTATTTATAATTACAAATTCGCTTCCGCCTGTTTTTAATAATTGCCGGTTTAACGTTTCTAACGCTTTTTCTTTATTTTGAGCGATATCATATTCACTAATAAAACCGGCAATATTGCCCTCTTCATCTTCCAGAAAGAATATTAACCCCGTATTTATTTGTCTGATTCTTAATTTTACGGGAATTTTTCTTTTAATTACACAATTTTTCAGTTCATCTTCAAATTTTTTATTATAGTTTCTGTATATTTTTGTTCCTTTTTTTATTGAATCCATAGAAGATGGGAAAATTTCACTTCCGCAGACTTTATTTATATACGTCCCGATTAGTTCATTTTGTGCGTTAAAAAAGCATATACCGTCACCGTTATTAAAGTCGGCATTGTCAATTATAAAAGATTTTTCTTTTACGGATTTAACTTTTCCTGTATATTCTCCCGACGAACCTGTATAATTAATTGTTGCAAGGTCGTTTTTTTCTCCCGTTATATAAAAATCAGTATAACCCCTGTTAAAAGTTTTATGGATATCAGGTTCAAAACTATATTCTATAATACCTTGAGACGACTTTTTTAAACCGTATTTTTTAAGTATCTCATCAAGTTTTTTCCTGTAAAAAGCTGTCGTATTAATAACATAAGCTTCATTTTTAAGTCTGCCTTCAATTTTAAAAGATGTTATACCGTTTAAAATCAAGTCCTCAAGCTTATTAGAAAGATTAAGGTCTTTCATACTCAATAAATATTTATCTTTTATAATTATCTTACCGTCGGCATCTTTAAGAGAATATTTTTTACGGCAAGGTTGAGCGCACTCGCCTCTATTTGCACTTCTTGAGCCTATTTTACAACTCATATAACATTGACCGCTGTATGATACACATAAAGCTCCGTGTATAAAACATTCCAACTCTATATTTGTATTTTTACTTATTTCCTTGATTTCTTTTAAACTTATTTCTCGGGGCAAAATTACACGTTTAAAACCGGTTTTTTCCAAAAATTTTATTTTTTCAACGGTATTATTATGACACTGAGTACTTGCAATTAAAGGTATAGGCGGAAGATTCAGCTCTAAAATCCCCATATCTTGTATAATTATCCCGTCAGCTTTATGTTGATACAGTTTCCAAATAAGCTTTTCAACTTGATTTAGCTCTTCATCTTTCAATATTGTATTTATTGTAATATAAACTTTTACCCTAAAACTGTGTGCAAATTCAATAACATCAACAATATCATCCAATGTATTACCTGCTTGAGCTCTTGCACCATATTTAGAATAGCCGATATATATTGCATCCGCTCCGGCTTTTATGGCACATAATGCAGTATTTTTATTATTTGCAGGTACAAGAAGTTCAAATTGTGTATTGTTCAATTCTGTTTTTAATTCCCTGTCTGATTTCAAGCGCATCTGCTCCTAACCTGCTTAAAGCTTTCATCGCAACAGAATCGGGCTGATTACATATAGCAATTAACAAATCATCAGCAGTCGTTCTGGTTTTATTTTGACTTTTAGCTATATTCCAAGCATCTTCCAGTATCAATTTTGCTCTTTGGCTGAAAGTTATTTCACTTGCGGTATAATCTTCATTAACGCCGATTAATTCTTCTATAACTTCTCTTGCATCTTTAACTATTACGCCTAAATCTCTCAGGACTGACGCAGCTATACTGTTTGCTTCAAGAACAATACCCAACAGTATTAATTCACTTCCGACCGTATTATTGCCTATTCTTCTTGCTTCCTGTTTAGCGAGCCTCATTATATATAAAGTTTCATTTACTTGTCTTTCTATGGGCTGCATTATTTTTTCTTCAAGCAAAAATTCGTTTACATTCAATTCTTTCAATATATTGTAAGCAATTCCTTTTTTTGACTTCAATATTCCCAGAATTATATGCTCGGGTAAAATTGAAGCATTCCCCTCTTCTCTTACAATATCTATTGCGTTTATAATTGTTTTCAGGGCATTGGGAGTAAATATTATTTGTTTATCCTCAAACTCGGCTTTTCTGGAAGAAATTTCTTTGAGTTTATCAGCAAAGGTTTGAGCGGTCACGCCAAAATTTTTCAATATTTTTACAAGCTCAGAATTTTCATCTTCCAATATAGATTGCATTATTTGTTCGGTACCTAATATTTCATAGTTTGAAGTTGAAAGTTTTGCTATTGCTCTATCAAAGATTTTTGAGCTGTCCGAACTTTCTATAAGCGAAAAAATACTTTCACTTCTGTCAACCCGTCTTCTTTTTTCAATACTTTCAGGGTGTTTTACCTTTTTATGTTTATTTGCGGACAAGACATTATAAAGCATTGTTTTTATCTTATCCATATCAAGACCTTTTTGTTTTAGGATTTCGGTTAATTCTAATTTCGGATAATCCCATATTGCCAAGAAAAGGTGTTCGGGTTTTATATAAACGTTACCCAAAATTTTTGCTATATCTAACGTTCTTAAAAATATTTCTTTAGAAGACTCTGAAAAGCTGACAAATTCTACTACTTTATCAGTAGATTTTTGTTTTAACAATTTTTTGATTTCTTCTTTTATTTCACTGATTTCTATTTTATAAACGGAAAAAGTTTTAACTATTATACTGCTGTTGTCATCTAGAAGCGCAAGAAGCAAATGTTCGGGATAAATTTTTTCCTGATTATTTTCTATTGCGTATATTTGAGCAGATTTAACTATATCTATTGCTTTTTCCGTAAATTTTTCAAACAAAATATAAATCCTTGTATGTATACAAGTAAATTTTACCACATAAGAATTAAATCTCAATGATATTTTCTTTAATAGCTTTAATTACTGCTTGAGTTCTGTCTTTGACACCTAATTTAAAAAATAATTTTGATAAGTTAGCTTTCACTGTATGAACGCTTACCTGAACTTCTCTTGCTATTTCAGGGTTTGTTTTTCCGTCTCTAAGCATTTCCAACACTTTTAATTCACGTTCATTTACTTTGATTGGGGATTCATTATACATATTCATTCTCCTATTTGTGTATATTATTATTTTTCCACACAAACAAAAGAATATACTAACATATTTTCGCATATTAATATTCAAGAGATTTTTCACTCAAAGGCTGGGTTATCATAATCCCCTCTCCGCCAATGGTATTAAGTTGTTTGCCGTCTATATAAAGATATATTTTTTTATTTTTCGTATTTACCAATGAAGTTTTTATTAATTGCATCATTCTTGAATAAATGCTATCAGTACCGCCTCCATATTGAAAATCCGAATTGAAGTTTATTATTATTTTATTTCCGTTTTGTTTTATACCTAATAGCTTGGTTGATTTAGGTATTTCGGAATATGCTCCCATGGATTTTTCAACCAAATTAGGACCTTTTAATAACTCATTTATTGCAAACTCCAATTTATTTTCACCTGACGGAACTTCTCTTTGAACTTTTTTATAAATTCCGTTTGAGTCGGAATCAAGTGCCAAAAAGTATATTGATACGGTTTCAAACTCTTGATTTTGAGGTTTTAGTACCTCTGTTGGCTTTTTTATTACTTCTTTTTTTTCTTTTCCCGTTATTTTAGGTAAAGAAATTTTCGGCAATTCTATTGAAGTATAATTTTTTAGTGAATTAATAAAATTACCTATTTGTTCCCCATACTTATCCCTAACAAAAAAGAATGTAAGTATAAATAACAGAATTATTACTCTTGTTGAAAATTTACTCATTATCTCCGCCGTAGTTTTTGTTTATAACAAACGTTCCATCTATTTTTATTTCATCAGAAACAATCTGTGCTTTTTGTATATCTACTTTGTAATATTTACCGTTTAGGGCACTTGTTATATACTGCATAGGGTTAATTTCTTCTAATAAAGAATTTATCATGCTTTCACTTATTATATTACTTTTTGAGCTAAAAGTGGTATTTGTTAAAACTAATTTATTATCCTCTACTTTTATATTACAGGAAAGTTTTATTTTAAAACTGCCTATAAAGGTTTTTATCGGTATTATAAAATATATTTTATCAGATTTTATTTCAACATTAGGGGTCTTAACATATAATGGTTTTGACTCATTTCGTTTCAATTCTTTTTGAAATTCTTCAGAGGTTATAATATTTTTAATATCGTCATTTGTAATTTTAGCACTATATTTAAAAGGAATGGGCATCGGATATTTTACTTTTTTGTTAATATAAATTATTTTATTATAATCGCATATCGTTTTAGCACTAAAATCAGATAAACTTAAAGCCCGATATTGTATATTATTACTTTTTAACTCTAAAGCTTTAAATTCACCGAATTTCAATTTTTTTAAATTAAAAATTTTAAGTTCCGCTTTAAAATCAGAGCCGAGTTCTTCTTTAAGTTCATTTTCTATAATCATTTCAATAATTTTTTTAGAAAAGAAACTTATACCCGAAACATTATTAAAAAAAGTTTCTTTTACCTGAGATTCGTCATTGTATATAGGACATACAATTTCCTGTGCTAATGCGCTTATTTGCGATAAACAAAAAACTAAAATTAAAGCTGATATAAATTTTTTCATATTGATTATTATAATAATTCATTAGTGAAAAAACAATTAAAATTAAAATTAAAATTTACCAGCAGCCATAATCATTGCTGAATTTCCATCCGTCCCTCATTATTTTTGCCAAACAATAATCTCCCAAAGAACTTTTCGAACAATTGGAATTAATTTGTTGCATACTGTATTTATAGCCTGACGGTTGAAAACCCTTATCTTCGGTCAGATCTAACTCAAAAATATCACGTCCCTGCCTGTTAGGACCTTTGGCTCCATTTATATCAACCCTTATAGCTTGCCAATTCCCTTCAGATTTATAAACAAAGGAAAAAGCAAACCCATCAATTGTAGTAAAAAAAATTCTGTCCGATGCAACCAATATACCATTAGCATTAGTGCCATTACAAAAATATACTTGTTTATAACCGCATTCTTCTAACGAAGTACAAACTTTTTGAATGTTAAAATAAGGTTTAATATATTTGTTAAAATATTCATTTACACCTATTTCTTGCGCAGTATCCCAAGAATTATAATCCCCATAAGCAACTTGTGCTCGTGTTTGCCAATTCCTTAAAACAGAATATGATTTTTTTAATCTTGAAATAACTTCATGTTTTCCGGTTGATTGTAATACGGAAGATAAAGTTATTGCCGAAATAACCCCTATAATAACCAGAGTAATGAGAACTTCCGCTAAAGTAAAGCCGTTACGGCGTTTTAACGCCTCGGGGGGGGGGTATTTCGTTTATCCATAATAATTTTTCCTCTTTTTCTTTATTATATCAAATTACAATTCTTTATACAATGTTAATTATAAAATATTTATAATAAGACTTTTTTAGGTTGAATATACGCATCAACCGCTTCAGCTAATGCAATTACCTGATTATTTTTAACCAGAAGAATTTCACCCGAAATATTTTGAACATTTTTAAATTTATTTCCGTTTAATACAATTTTATATGTATTTTCATCAATTTCATATTTTTTCAGCGGCAAAATATTAATAGGATTAATTATAAATTTTTCAATATCAGACAATTGCAAAGCATCTGATATTACAAGTGAATTTTGAATATTCATGCCTGATGATTCAATACGTATAAGTTCAGTCATAACAGCTCCAACTTTTAATATAGTGCCTATATCATGAACTATTGAGCGGATATAAGTACCCTTAGAACAAGCAATATCAAGCGAAAGAATCTGTTTTTCAAAATCAAAATTAATTATTTCATTTTTATAAATTACTATTTTCCGACAAGGAATATCATCAGGGATTTTACCTGCCCTTGCAAGTTCATATAACCTTTTTCCGTTATAATGGACAGCAGAATAAGCAGGCGGAATTTGTTTTTGCACTCCTATAAATTTTGAAATAATTTTTTGAACTTCTTTTTGAGAAATTTTTTCCGAATCGGTTTTTTTTAAATTTCCCTCAATATCATAAGTATCAGAAATAAATCCAAACTGCATTGTAACTTTATATCTTTTATCCTGAGGTAAATAATCAATCAATCTTGAAGCTTTACCTATTGCAACAGGCAAAACACCGCTTGCTAAGGGGTCTAAAGTACCCGAATGTCCGATTTGTTTTATCCCCGTAATTTTGCGTAAAATATCAATAACCTTGTGCGAAGTTATTCCGGAAGGTTTATTTACATTAAGAAAACCAAACATCTCGGCTAAATCTCGCCTCGGGATATTTTATTTATAATTTCCGTAACGTTAGCTCCACGTTCTAGAGAATCATCGGGAATAAATCTTAACTCCGGAGTTAATCTTAATCTTATCCGTTTTCCCACTTCGTATCTGATTTTAGGCGTATTATCAGTTATCGCCTGAATTGTGATTTTCTTTTCTTCTTCAGGCGCAAATACGGAATAATATACTTTTGCATAAGAATTATCATGCGATATTTCAATATCAGTAATGGAAACAACTCCCTGAATCCTTGAGTCTTTCAACTGTTTTTGGATAATATCCGCAATTTCTTTCATTAAAGTTTTTCTGACACGTTCATTTCTTAATGACATAATAATATTTACCTATACAAGCACTTGCCTTTCGATTTCTTCAGTTGTAGTAACTTTGATGATATCGCCTTCTTTTATATCATTAAATTTATCAAAGGAAATACCGCATTCAAAACCTTGAGCCACTTCTTTTACATCATCTTTAAACCTCTTTAATTGATCAATCTGACCTTTAAAGATTTCTACACCGCCTCTTAAAATGGCAGCAGTTTTGTTTCTGACAACTTTGCCCTCAGTAACATAACAACCTGCGATTTTAGTTGTTTTTCCGACTGTAAAGACTTGTCTTACCTCAGCTTGACCAAGTATAATTTCTTTAATCTCTGGTTGTAACAGACCTAACATTGTTTTTTCAAGGTCTTCCAATACCTGATAAATAATATTATATTTTTTAATGGTTACACCCTGCTTTTCGGCAGCCATTTGCGCATTTATATCTTCTTTGACAGTGAAACCCAAAATTATTGCATTACTTGCACTTGCAAGCATAACATCCGCTTCGGATATATCACCTACACCAACGTGAATGATTTTTGTAATAATTTCTTTTGATTCAAGTTGAGAAACACCTTGAGATACAGCCTCGGCTGCACCGTGGGTATTTGCTTTTATTATTAAGTTTAAATGCTTAATATTATCTTCGCCATCGCCCACCTGTTCATTTCTGATATGTGCAGGTTTCATGCTATCCAGTTTTGTAGTGCGTTCTTTTTCTTTTCTTTCCTGCCAAATAGTACGCATTACTTTTTCATTTTCAACCGCTTCAAATGTATCACCCGCTTGCGGTACTTCGGTTAAGCCTAATATTTCAACGGGAGTTGATGGCGGAGCTTCTTTTATTCTTTCACCCGAATCGGATAATAATGCTCTTACCTTTCCGCAAACACTGCCCACTACAAAACAATCACCCGTATGAAGTGTACCGTTTTGAACAAGCAGAGTTGCAACAGGACCTTTTCCTTTATCGAGTTTAGCTTCTATAACAACACCCGATGCCAAAGCATTCTTATTCGCTCTTAAATTTTGCACCTCGGCAAGTAAAAGAATATACTCCAATAATTCATCAATACCTTTGCCTTGCAATGCGCTGACTTTTACACAAATTGTATCACCGCCCCATTCTTCGGGCACTAAACCGTATTCCGTCAGCTGCTGCATGATTTTATCAGGGTCGGCAGAAGGCTTATCTATTTTGTTAACCGCAACTATTATCGGAACTTCGGCAGCTCGAGCATGGTTAATTGCTTCTATTGTTTGAGGCATTATACCGTCATCCGCTGCAACTACCAATATTGCTATATCAGTAGCTTTTGCACCTCTTGCTCTCATTTCCGTAAATGCTTCATGCCCGGGAGTATCTATAAACACAATTTTTTTGTTTTTATCATTATCAAGATAAACGGTATATGCACCTATTGATTGCGTTATTCCGCCGACTTCGGTTGCTACAATTTTATGTTTTGATGCTCTTATTGAGTCCAGCAATGTTGTCTTACCATGGTCTACGTGTCCCATAATGCTTATTACCGGTGCACGAGTTTCCAATAAAGATTCATCTACATTTTTTATCGCTTTTTCTTTTTCTTCTTTTTCCAGTTCTTTTTCTATATATTCATTTAAATCTTCTTCAAGTATTTCAAGTTCAAAATTTTCACATATTTTCTTTTGTGTTTCTACCGATATTATTTCATTAACGGTAGTCAAAATTCCCTGCATCATTAAAAATTTAACAATATCGGCAGGCGACTTTTTAATTTTATCCGCAAGTTCACCTACTGTCACGGGTTGATTTATTACTACCTGTTTTACGGTTTCAAGTTCATTTTCGTCTTTTGATTTCTTTTTGTGCTTTTGAGAAATAGTTTTTTCAAGACTTATTAATTCTTGTTCTTCTTCTTTATTTTTATACTGTTTTTTCTTATCCTTAGGACCTTTTTTCTTAAAAGGAGCATTATTAGGAGATTTACCGTCATAAATTTCAGGAGAAATGATATGATGTTGTATAGGTTTTTTGGGCAGCTGCGGACGTTCCGATTTTATTTCCTTATTGTCCGTCCGTTTTTCATCTCTCATTCTGTTAAAAGGCGGTTTTTTATCCGGTCTTTCGCCCCTAAAAGGCTTATCATTCGGAGTTTTTTGTCCGAATTTAATATTAGGTTTCTGTTGTTCTTTTCGTTGGTTATTTTTTTCTTCTTCTTTTAATTTGGAAGCCATTATTTCTTGACGGCGTTTTTGGCTGTTACGGTTGTTATATTCCAATAATGAGCGTATTTGGGGTACTTCTTGTTTTATAGGTGCAGATTCTTGTTCCGCTATTTTTTCAGGTTGTTCTTCTTTTTGGGCTTTTATTTCGGGTTTTGGTTGTTTAACGGTTACGGTTTCTTCATGTTTTTCTTTTGGTTTTACTTGTTCTGTTTGTTCTTTTGCATTTTCCTGTACTTGCGGTTTAGGTTTTTTAATTATAAATGCTTTCGGCTTCTTGGTTGTATCAGTTTCTTCCTGCTTTTTAAACGAAGCCTTTATTTTATCCATTTGACCCGGAGTCAGATTACTTGAATGTGATTTCACTTTTATATCCAGTTTCTTATCCAGATATTCTATGAAATCTTTATTTGACATCTCGTATTCTTTTGCTAATTCATATACTCTTTTATTTTCAACCGTCATTATATTACCCTATTTAAAACAACCATATAATAGTTGTAACACAATTTAGTTTTTAAGTAAATTGTAAAGCTCTTCCTTCATATTTTCGGGGATTTGCGACTTTAAAGAATGCTCTATTTTCTTTTTTTTTAAAGCTTCTTTAATACATTCTGAGTTTTTACATAAATAAACAGAACGGCCGTTTATTTGATTATTATTATTAAATTGTATATTTCCGCCGATAAAATCTTTTGTTATTCTTATTAAATCCTGCTTATTTTTATATTCTTTGCAATTTACACACTGCCTCAAGAATTTTCTTGTATCCGTCAAACTTTTATTTCCTCTTTTTCTAATTTTTTATATATATTCTCGTCGAAATAGGGTTTTATTAAACTTAAAACATTTGCTTTCGCCTTATTTTGAGTTAACCCTGTTCCTGTTATTATCATATTTTTTGCATCTTCGCTTATATATAAATCTTCTTCAGAATAAATACTGTTATCATTATTAAATCTTGTTTTATCTATAACAAGTGTATAAGAATAATTATCACTTAATTTTATACCGTCATGGTTATCTGCGAGTGAGCCGTTTGAGGCATCATACAGTATTTTAAACCAATTATCCTCCAATAACGATAAAAATACCTGAAAATCATATGAATCAAAATTATTATAAAACTCCAGCACATAATAATTATTTTTTTCAAATTTTATTTTAAGTCCTATTATCCCGACATAACTTTGAGAAAATTTTGCTATATCATCTAAAAGCGGATAAATTGTTTTTTGTAATATGTTTATAAGGAACTCTTCACTTATTAATTTGTTAGGTGCACAAATAACTTCAACTCCGTCTTCTTTAATTTCCTTTTCCAAGCCGATAATCGGAAATGCATTGTAACCGTCCGTAATAAAATACAAATTTATCGGGTTTGAATCAATATATTTTTCAATAATAATTTTTTCATTATTATTATCATAAATTTTTTGCAGAATTTCTTTTGCTTTCAAGTATGTTTGGCAAAAATAGCGATTTCTGTCAGTGATGGTAAAGTCTTTTAATATCTCAATCGGGAAAGCGGAATGCCGAACATAGTCAAGCACAACATTTTCTCTGTCAAATATACCGAACCTTGGAGTGTTAATTTTTAACTTATATAAAATTTTCTTTGCAAGGCTGTTAAATAATGTAATTCTAGCAGACTGTGCAAATGGTGCAAATACAGGTAATTTTTCTTTATTAAAAACATCAGCCAGCCCGTTAATCACCGAAAAATTTGAAGTTGAAACCGTAAAATCAATTCCGTTATTTTTAACAAAATCAAGAATTGAACTTATATCATTCTCGTTAATATTAACAGGAGTATAAATATTACTGTCGAAATTTTCATCGGTCGTAACATAAATATCAAACTCATTATTTTGGAGTTTAAATATTTTAGCCAATAAAACGGCATATAAGTTTGAACCCGTAATTAAAATTTTCATAATTTATTTTAAATCTTTTCGTAAAACATCCGCACCTTTTAAATATACATGTTTTATATGTTCTTGTGCAAGGTCGGTATTAATAACAATTAAAATTCTTAAACATTTTTCAAGTGAATTTTTTATTTTTAGTTCGTTAAAGCAAACCATCGGAACATATTTCCAAGTTTCAAAGGTCTCACGTGCAATTTTAGCAGGATATACACAATCAATATCAGAAGTAAGGGTAAATATAACATGTGATATATCAGTGTCTTTGAAATTATTTCTTTTTTTTATTTCACTGATTAATTCTATAACAGCTGAAGTAACATCGGGAACCGTATTAGAATCAACAGTTATAGCACCTCTTATTCCTCTTTGCAGCATAATTCTTCTCCGAATATCATATTTGGCTTTAGTTTAGCACCGTTTGCAAAATCAAAAGCACCCATAATACCTTTACTTTCGGGTTTTACTTTTGTGATAAGAATACACCCGTCTTTGCAGGCAACTTCTATTCCCTCTTTCGAGACGCATACAATTTCACCCGCTTTTAATATATTTTTGTTTTTTGATAATTTTGTTTCAATAATTTTCAATAATTTCCCGTTAAAAAATGTATAAGCCGTAGGAAAATCGACCATAGACCGCACCTGATTATGTACATTTTGCGACGAATTATTCCAATCAATCAAACCGTCATGTTTTATAAATTTTTTAGCAACGCAAACACCTTCACAAGACTGTTTTTTAGGAATCAAATCACCGTTATACAAACCTTTCAATGTAGAACAAATAAGCGCGGGGGATTTTTCACTTATAATGTTTTTTAACTCAACATTTGTCATATTTTCGGTTATTTGAATTTCTTCCGTTTCACAAATATCACCGGCATCAAGTTCAAGTACCGTAAGCATTGTTGTAATACCCGTTTTTGTATCTCCGTTATAAATACATCTTTGAATAGGATTAGCTCCTCTATACTTAGGCAAAAGAGAAGCATGCAAATTAACGGTAGCAAATTTCGGTATATCAATGACTTCCTGTGATAAAATTTGACCGAAAGCAAAAGTTACAATAAAATCAGGTTTTAAACTTATTAATTTATTTATTAAATCAGTATCTTTACTTATTTTTTCGGTTTGAAAGCAAGCAATACCATTTTTTTCGGCGTATTCTTTAATCGGGGGCGCAGCAAGTTTATTTCCCCTGCCTTTGGGTCTATCAGGCTGCGTAACAACAGCCAATATTTCCATTTCGGGATTATTATTTAATACTTCCAAACTTTTTACGGCAATATCGGGAGTAGCAAAATAAATTACTTTAATCAACGGGTTTTTCCTCCGTTTGAGGATTTTTTAGAATTTCTTCTTCCAATTCTTTTTCATCTAACAGATAATTAGAATCAACTCCGTTAAGTCCTTTTTCCGTAAGTATTTTATCTGCTTCGAACCTGTTACGGCAATGGTCAATAAATAAAACACCATCAAGATGATCAAATTCATGCTGAATGGCACGAGCTAATAGAGAGCCTTCATCCGCTTCCATAATAAACGGTCTGCCTTTTATATCAAGTGCTTTTATTTTAACATATTTGTATCGTCTGACATTTGTATATGCATCGGGAAAACTCAAGCATCCCTCATAAGAATTTACGGCACCTTCTTTTTTAAGAATTTTGGGATTGATAAAAGTAATCGGATTCATTGTCTTTGGGTCGGTACCGACATCAATGACGAACACTCTCAAATTCTCGCCTATTTGAGGAGCAGCAAGCCCGACACCGTTTAAAGCATACAATGTATCATACAAATCATTTACCAGCAATTGTATTTTTTTTGATATTTTATGAACTTCCTTAGATTTTTCTCTCAAAGAAGGAGTGCCATATTTAACTATCTTCCTTATGGTCATTAATTTCTTTCCCTTCACCCGTTTTTGCAATCCTATTTAATATTATCATAACAGATGAGATAATTATGGCAAATAAAAAATATTTTGTTGTATCGGAAGCCGCAATATATGTAGCAAATGCCCCCATTAATATAGAAAACATAACCAAAATCAAAACGGCTTTATTCTGCGAAAATCCTAAATGCAATAATTTATGGTGAATATGTTCGGAATCAGCCACAAAAGGCGATGTCCCCTTTAATATTCGTCTTAAAGATGAAAAAATAATATCCAATATAGGCACCGCTAAAATTAATAACGGCACATACATTTTAATATCAACCGATTTCATTTGATACATTATAGACAAAGTAGCCAATAGAAATCCGCCGAATAATGCCCCCGAATCCCCCATAAATATTTTGGCGGGATGGAAATTATAAGATAAAAATCCAAGCATTGACCCTGCCAATATAAAAGCTATCAAGGAGCTTACAAAGTCCAACGGAGCAACAGCTATTAATGCTAAAGTAACCGAGCTGACGGTTATTACGCTTCCGGCAAGACCATCTACCCCGTCTATAAAGTTCACGGCATTACTAATCCCTACTATCCAAGCTATTGTACCAAAATATGACAATATCGGAGGGATATTTATAAGCCCGAAAAACGGGATAAAAACGGTTGTTATCTTTACTCCGAGAAAAAATACTATTGAAGCTATAAGAATTTGAACTGTAAATTTAAATTTAGCTTCAAGTCCGTATATATCATCTATTAAGCCTAACAGGAATATTAAAGAGCTTCCCAAAAATAATCCCGATAATAATGAACGATGAGGATAATAACTCAATATTATAATGGATAAAAAAGCAAGAATAGAACTGACCCAAATTGCAATACCGCCCAATCTCGGAATAGGATGCGAGTGGATTTTTCTTGAATTAGGTTCATCCATAAGCCCTTTTTTTTCTGAGAATGATATAACAAGAGGAATTATGAATAAACTTAAAATAAATGCAATTACTGCTCCAATAATATTTAATTGAAAAAATGTCATAACTAATCCTTATATAACGGATATTTTTCGCATAGTTTTAAAGAACGGGCACGAAGTTCCTTAATTTTTGCTTCATTACCGGTATCTGAAATTCTGACCGCTTCGGCAATAATTTTACCGACTTCAGCCATATCTTCTTCTTTAAAACCTCTTGTAGTCATGGCAGGTGAACCCAACCTGACACCGCTTGTAACGAAAGGACTTTGAGGGTCATTCGGAACCGTATTTTTATTAGCGGTAATACCGACAAGTTCAAGAATATTTGCAATATCTTTACCTGTTTTATTAACTCTTCTTAAATCTAAAGTCATCAAATGGTTATCAGTACCGTTTCCGACAATATCAAGCCCCTCATCCATCAATGATTTTGCAAGAGCCTTGGCATTCAAAACAACTTGTTTTGCATATGATTTAAAATCATCTGAAAGTGCCTCTTGAAGCGCAACTGCTTTACCTGCTATTATATGTTCCAAAGGTCCGCCTTGGATTCCGGGGAATACGGCTTTATCGATTCCCGAAGCATGTTCTTTTTTGCACATAATTATACCGCCTCTGGGTCCTCTGAGAGTTTTATGTGTAGTAGTTGTAACAAAATCGGCATAAGGGAACGGACTCGGATGTAACCCTGTTGCTACAAGTGCAGCAATATGTGCTATATCTGCCATTAAAAGAGCGCCAACTTCATCCGCTATTTCTCTAAATTTCTTAAAATCTATAATCTTTGAATAATTGCTTGCGCCGCAAATAATAAGTTTAGGCTTATGTTTAAGAGCAAGTTCTCTGACATTTTCATAATCAATATCACCGTTTTCATTTATTCCATAGGATACTGCATTAAAATACAATCCTGAAAAATTAACGGGAGAACCGTGAGTAAGATGTCCTCCGTTTGATAAATCCATACCCATAACAGTGTCACCCGGTTTTACGGCATATAAAAATACAGCCATATTTGCTTGAGCACCGCTATGAGGCTGCACATTGGCATGCTCGGCATTAAACAATTTTTTTGCTCGTTCTTGAGCTAATTCTTCAATTTTATCAACATTTTCACAACCGTTATAATATCTTTTATAAGGTTTCCCTTCCGCATACTTATTGGTAAGTACGCTTCCGCATGCTGCCATTACCGCAGGCGATGTGAAATTTTCACTCGCTATTAATTCAATAGTATTTTGCTGCCTTTTTAATTCCTCTTTTATAAGCTCGGCAACTTCTTTATCCGTTTTACTTATTATGTCTAATTCCATGTTTATCCCCTAATCTGTTCAAATATATTTTAATATAATTATATAATATTTATAAAATATTTGATATTTTTTTACTCTTCCGTAAAATGAAATAAGGAGATAAGCGTTGGTAAATTATTATAATAAGGATTTATACAAGATATTAAATATAAACTTTGACGCATCCTCGGAAGATATCAAGTCATCATACCGAAAACTTGTGAGAATATATCATCCTGACGTTTCGGGTAATAAATCCAATATTGAAAAATTCAAAGAAATACAAGAAGCATACGAAATACTGATTGATAAAGATAAGCGAAGAAAATATGATGTATTAAACGGATTTTTCAGTGAAAAAATAAAAGAGAATTTTCAAAAAACTCAATCAGAAAAAAATATATATGATGAAACACTAAAACGTGCAAAAGATAGGGCAGAAAAAGCCGAACCATTTTCAAAATCAATAAATGAAGCCTTAGACAACTTATTTCACACAAAAAAACACCCTGACGAAAAAAAAGAAAAAAAGACTCCCGTAAACGGAAAAGATATTAAACTGGATATATCACTCACATGTTTTGAAGCATTACAAGGCACAAACAGAAAAGTGAATATATTGCATACTCAACCTTGTCCTAATTGTGAGGGAAGAATGTTCATAAACGGCAGTATTTGTCCATCTTGCAACGGTACGGGGCAAATTTCACTTCAAAAAAAGATAAACGTCAAAATACCAAAAGGAGTTAAGCAAGGCTCTAAAGTCAGAATAAAAAAAGAAGGAAATAAAGGACTATATGGCGGTAAAGACGGGGATTTATATCTTGTCATTAATATCGAAAAAAACCAATATTTCGAAATAGCCGGTATGGATATATATTGCAATTTGCCCGTTACTCCATATGAAGCAGCCTTAGGTGCTGATATTCCGATTAAAATTATGAATGAAACAATCAATATAAAAATACCGCCAATGACCTCTTCAGGTCAAAAATTAAAGCTTGCGGGACTCGGACTTGATAATAAATCCAAAACAAAAAAAGGCGATATCATAGTAACAGTTATTATTAAATTACCTGAAACACTGAGTGAAAAAGAAAAACAGTTATATAACCAATTAAAAGATATTGTCAATAATGACATAAGAGAAGAGATGAACAATGGAAAATAAAGCTTTAATCAATGAGATATTTGAGTCTGTTCAAGGCGAGGGACCATATATAGGAATAAATCAGTTATTTGTTCGTTTTGCATCATGTAACCTGAAATGTGCGTACTGTGATACGGATTATAAAATAAATGCCAAAGAATATTCAGATATGGAACTGGTTAATATTATAAATAATACTGAAAATATTCACTCCGTAAGTTTAACGGGCGGAGAACCGCTGTTATATGCCGATTTTTTAGCTAAAGTTTTACCCAAAATTGATAAAAAAATATACTTGGAAACAAATGGCACTTTATTCGAAAATTTAGCAAAAGTAATTAATTACATTGATATTATTTCAACGGATATAAAACTTCCGTCCTCAAGTTTAGGAAAGGATGTTTTTAACGAGCATAAATTATTTATTAACTGCGCATTAAAATATAATAAAGAAATATTCTTAAAAGTTGTTTTTGATGAAAAAATAACACCCGAAGAAATAAAAACAGTTATTAATTATGCTAAAGATAGAAATTTGCTTATAATATTACAGCCAAAAACGGATGCCAATAAAATAAACATACCAACAGAAACTATAAGCAAAATATTTTACAGCTTTAATAATCAATATAATAATGTAAGATTAATTCCTCAAGTGCATAAGTTTTTAAACTTAAAGTAATTAAATACTTGTAATAGCACCTTTGTCAGATGATGAAACAATACCGGCATAGCGTTTTAAGTAGCCTTTTTTAACCTTAACCGGTAACGGAGTAAAGTTTTTAAATCTTTCTTTTATCACATTATCATCAAGCTTAAGAGTCAATTCACGTTTAGGAATATTAATATAAATTTCATCACCGTCTTTAATAATTCCTATAACACCACCCATAGGCGCTTCAGGACAAATATGACCTATACAAAGTCCTCTTGTACCTCCCGAGAAACGACCATCGGTAATTAGAGCGACTTTACTTCCGAGCCCTTTTCCAACGATAGCGGAAGTAGGCGAGAGCATTTCTCTCATGCCTGGGCCGCCCTTTGGTCCCTCATAACGAATAACAACAACATCTCCTGCTTTTATTTTATCTTCCATAATCGCTTTCATTGCATTTTCTTCAGAATCAAAAGTTTTTGCATGTCCCGTAAATTCAAGACAATCCTTTTCAACACCGGAAATTTTAACAACAGCTCCGTCAGGTGCAAGGTTTCCATGTAATACAGCCAAGCCGGGGTTTGATGTTATAGGGTCTGATACGGGTCTTATGACTTCATTATCACACCAAATATCACTTTGAGCGATTTGTGATAATTTTATACCCGAAACGCCTGTTGTATCCGTTAATTCGCTAACATTCCCCCAAAGGGTTTTTAAAACAGCAGGTATACCGCCTGCATTATCCAAATCAGTCATAGTTTTTGCGGCAGACGGGTCAAGTTTAATTATTTGAGGTACTTTGAAACTTAGTTCTTCAAAATCCTTCAACGTAATATCCGCACCCGCTTCATTAGCTATCGCAAGTAAATGAAGTATGGAATTTGTAGACCCGCCCATAGCCAAATCGGCAATTATTGCATTTCGTATTGAATCCCTTGTTAATATGGAAGAAGGACGAATATCTTTTTCTATGAGTTCATTTATAATAACTCCCGAATCAAAAGCAATACGTTTAGTCTTGGCGCTTACTGCGGAAGCGGTAGCACAATAAGGTAAACTCATACCCATAACTTCGGTTAAACAAGCCATCGTATTTGCCGTATATAAGCCCTGACAAGCACCTGCCGAAGGACAAGAAGTTATTTCCATTTCATGCAATGTTTTTTCGTCGATTTCACCGTTAGTAAACTTGCCGATTGCTTCAAAAGTACCTTTAATCATAGTCAAAGTATTATTATGGCATTTACCGTCCAGCATAGGTCCTGCGGTTACAACAATACAGGGGATATCAAGTCTTGCGGCAGCCATAATCATACCAGGAGTAATTTTATCACAATTTGTTAAAAGAACAAGCCCGTCAAGTTTATGGGCGATTGCCACCGATTCAATACAATCGGCAATAAGGTCACGAGAAGGTAAAGAATAGTTCATACCGCTATGCCCCATAGCTATTCCGTCGCATATAGCAGGGACTCCGAAAATAAATGCCTGCCCGCCACCTGTATGAATACCTTTTTCTATTTGCCGCTCCAATTCACGCATACCGGAATGTCCCGGTACCAAATCGGAAAAACTGCTTGCTATACCTATAAATCTTTTATTTATTTGCTGTTCACTAACACCCGAACCATACAATAAAGAACGGTGAGGCGTTCTTTGCAATCCTTGTTTTATTTCATCACTTATCATAATAATCCTAATGCCTTATGTTTTTCGTATATTGTTTGCGCCATAGCGTCAATTTTTAAACAATCTTCAGATTTAGCTTTACCTTTTACCAAAATAGGTTCAATAATATCAAGTTTTAAAGGTGCAAGCATATCAGCCATTTTACCGAACAAATTACCGCCCCACCCGTATGAACCGATGAAAGAAGCAATTTTGGTCTTAGGTCTTAAAACACTTGCTAAATATACGGTATTAAATGCGGCAGGATGAGGCCCTGCTAATACCATGGAAGTCCCAAGCACAATAGTTGTTCCGTCAACTAATGCCATTGCCAAATCACCTAAATTTCCCGTTACCATATCATATTTAACAGAAGGAATTCCTTTTTCTTTTAATTTTTCCGCCAAATAATCTATCATCTCTTCTGTCGAATTATACATGGAAACAAAAGGAAGTAATACCAAATTTTTACCTTTTTCATCAGACCAATCCGCATATAAATCCAATATATAATCGGGATTTTTATGAACAGGCCCGTGGCTTGGCAGTACCATATCAACTTTTAAATCTCTGATTTGCTTAACGTATTTTCTGCAAACACTGCTAAAGGGCATCATTATTTCTGCATAATACTTTTTGGCACTTTTTTCAAGTTCTTTGGAAGGCACTGCAAATACATCATCAAAAATATAATGTGCACCCAAAAAATCACACGTACAGATAACATTATCTTCTTTAATATGAGTAAACATTGTATCAGGCCAATGCACCCCCGGAGCTATAATAAATTTTAAAGTTTTATCGCCTAAAGATAGTTCTTCTTCATTTGTTATTGTTTTAATTTTTTCGGCAGGTACCAAAAGCATTTCCTGAATATTTTTTGCACAAACGGCATTTGTAACAACAACAGCCTCTGGAAATTTTTCCAATAAAGCAGGGATACTGCCCGAGTGATCTTGTTCGCCATGGTTTGCAATAATATAGTCAACTTTAGTTATACCGTTATCATCAAAAGATTTAAGATATTCTTTTGTAAACTTAGGATACATTGTATCTATAACGGCAGTTTTTTCACTTCCCAAAACTATATATGAGTTATAACTGGTACCGTTATCCAAAGGTATCAATTCATCAAATATAACTCTGTCTTTATCATTCAAACCCGCATAATAAATGTTATCTTTTATCTTTTGAAACATAAAAGCACTCCTCAACTCAACTATATTATAAAATTACTGTTGTTTTTCAAACATGTCCTTGCCGACGCCGCAAAGCGGGCAAACATAGTCATCCGGTAAATCTTCAAATGCAACATTTCCGTTTTCGGCAGGCTCATATATATAATGGCAAACCGTACAAATATAATTTTCCATAATCTATCTCCTTACTAATCTGATAAGAAAAATATAACATTTCATATTAAACTTATCAATTATTCAAGTTTACAATATATCCAATATATTAACAAATGTAACAATTATTAAACTTTTAAAAAAAAATGCCGATTATTAATCCAAAGGTATAAAAGAAAAGGATTGATATGGACTGGTCATCATTATTTTTAAATTCAAAAAATCAAAATGATTTGGTTAAAAAGTTAAAAGAAATTTTGGGCAACAATACCCCAAATTCCGAAATTTCCGAAGCCGTTGACAATGCAGATATAAGTATTTTTGCACAATACTCGAATGAAATGGAGGAATATGTCAGTGATGAATTTACGGCCTCACATCAAACGGATTCATACGAAATAAATCGTACTGATAAGTCTTTGGAAAATAATTTTGTAATATCAGTTGATGATGCAGAAAAACTCCAAGATAAAAATACCTCTGAAATATCAACAGAAACGGCAACGGATGAATCTCCAAACGAAGAACAAAAAGTTAAAGATTTACTTGAAAGTATGTATAATGATGAAAAAGTAGTTAAAGCACTTGATGCGGATAATGACGGCATACTTTCTGATGAAGAAAAATCAATGTTTGAATCATATATTGTCGGATATAAAAATAACGGAAATACATTAACGGAAGCGGATGTTCAAGCCGCATATGACGATATACGAAAAGGAGAATTTAATTACGGAAATACGGAAGCAACTGATCCTACGGATCCGACGGACGCAACTGATCCGACAGACCCAACAGATGCAACTGATTCGACGGCGGCAACTGATCCTACTGACCCTTCTGAACCTGATACGAATGTACCTGCGGATACAGCACAAGCAGATAGTGCAGGAAGTCCAAGCGGTTCGAGCCGTGCCGGAGGCGGCAGCTATTCCGGAGGAGTAGATGGCGGTTCGGGGCTGACTCCCGGAAGCTCTCTAGGCTCTGATTCGACTGATACTGCAGCAACAAGCGGAGATATTTCAGGTAAATCTGTTGAAGAACTTGAATCAATGAAATCTACCAAACAATCAGAAATCGGTGATGCAAGACAAGAGCTTAATGATGTATACTCAGGCAATAATGAAGAAGTTAAAAAAGCCATGGAAGATGAAGATCAAGCTAAAGAAGATTATCTTGAAGCCGTTAAAAATGATGAACAAATTTCTGATGAGCTTAAAACGGATTTAGAAAAGACATTAAATGATATTTCTTCTAAAGAAGATGAGATAAACTCTCTTAAAGTTGACCTTAATGATGCGGAAGCAAAAGTTACGGATCAAGAGGCTTTAATTAGTGATGACGAAGCAAATATCAGTGCTATTGAAAGTACTTTATCTTCATTGAGAGGTCAAACAAGTGACGACCCCGAAGTTCAAGCACAAATTGATGCAAATATAAGTGAACTTGAAGCTAAAAAAACAGAAGCTGAAGCCAAAAGAGATGCAGATCAAGCTGTTTTGGATGATGAATTAATTCCTGCGCGTGATGATATTAAAAATACTAAGATTCCCGAAGCAGAAGGCCAGCTTAAAGATCTTGTTACGCACAAAGATGAAATTCAAAAGGAAATTGAAGAAACTTGTTCTGAAGAGACAAAAGAAGCTATTCAAAAAGCTTCAGAGGCTTATGATACAGCCAGAGAAGAAGTACCTAAAATACAAGAAGAACAAAAAGCTGCCGCTCAATCTAAAATTGATGGTTTACAAACTGAGCTTGATAAAATTAATGAAGAATTAAAAACAAAGAAAGCTGAAGAAGTTAAAAATAAATACTCTGTCAGTGATTACGAGTTTGATTTTGACTATAAATTTGTTGGAAATCAAGAAAATGATTTAAAGAAATTTAAAGAGCTTTTTGAAGAAAACAAAGATAAATACCAAAAAGTAGCTGATGCAACAGGAGTTCCTGCAGAGCTTATAGCTGCAATCCACTGGAGAGAAAGTTCGGGTAATTTCTCGACATACTTACATAACGGTGACCCGTTGGGTAAACCAACCACACATGTACCGGCAGGTTTGTATTTTGAAGATTGGACAGAAGCAGCTATCGATGCTATAAATAAAGAAAAAGAACAATTCATAACATACAGAAAGAAACAAGGTTTACCTTATAATTCAACCAATTTCAGCGAAAACTTCAAAGATATAAAATGCTGGTATGATTATGCTGAAGCTTATAACGGACTTGGAAATTATAATCATGGACGTTTATCCTCTTACGTATGGGCAGGTTCTGACAAATATACCAGTGGTAAATATGTAGCTGACCATAAATATGATCCTAATACTGTTGATAAACAGCTTGGTGTAGCAATTATGCTTAAATACCTGCTTTCCTAATACTATAAATAATTTAATTTTTAATAAGTCATGATTTAATAATCATGACTTATTTATTCGGGTATATCCATATAACTGTGGTTTACAATCAAACTTCTCCTTAAACTAAAAAAAAGGTTTGAGGATAATGAAAAAATTTTTGTGTTTAATAATTTTAATAATAGGCTTACCTGCATTTGCAAAAGTTATTTCGGGTGAAATAAAAAAAGAAACCAAACGTAACATTAATCAAATATATGATAATAATACCAATACCCCGATAGAAGGCGCAGTTATAAAAATCCCGGCAAAGAATTATGAAACGGTAACCAAAAAAGACGGTTCTTTTAAGCTGCAAACAAAAATTGATTCACCAACTATAATGTCGGTAGCAAAATCAGGATATAAACCGTATTCGTTAACACTTAACCAAAACCCTAAAAGTCCTATACAAGTGGGAATAGAAAAGACGACTCCACAAGATATTATAGTTGAAACGGATATGATACACATAGGGGATGATTCATACTCATCACGCAGCGCAAATGCGGGAGAATTTAGTCTTAATTCAAGCGGATTTTTCTACACTAAAGATTTTAACGTTAAACCTATAAAACAAGAAGAAGAATTAATTCTTGTTATAGGTTCCATAATAGGCATAGATACGCTGGAAGCTCAAAAGATGGGGCAATCCCGAGTTTTAACGGCATATTCAAGTCCTCCCGAGGTATTTTTTAACGGTGCTAAAATCGCCGAAATCAAAATTAATGCTGACGGACAAAAAATTATTATACCCAAAGGGCTAATTAAACAAAACAACAACGTTACAATTAAAACAGGTCATAACTTATATAAAGTTAATACCGTTGATTATGATGATATAGAATTTACAAATTTGTTGTTGGAAATTAAGTAATTTTTTAATATAATAATTCAAAGAGGTAAACCAAATGCCGTTTGAATTTATTAAACAAAAAGTCAAAGACGTTCAGTTGATAATACCTAGAGTATTTGAAGACGAAAGAGGATTTTTTCTTGAAAGCTACAAAAAATCCGAATTTTTAGAAAACGGAATAAAAGATGAATTTAATCAGGATAATCATTCTAAATCAACAAAAGGAGTTTTAAGGGGATTACATTACCAGATTGCCCCGAAAGCTCAAGCTAAAATAATAAGATGTATAAGAGGTCAAATTTTAGATGTTGCCGTTGATTTAAGAAAAAATTCACCGACATATAAGCAATGGGTAAAAGTGCTGTTAACCGAAGAAAATAAGCACATGTTGTATATCCCTGAGGGTTTTGCGCATGGTTTTGCGGTTTTAAGTGATACGGCAGAAATATTTTATAAAGCTTCAAACGAATATTCAAAAGACCATGATAGAGGTATCAGATGGAATGATCCTGATATTAATATTGATTGGGATATTGATTTTAGTCCGATATTAAGTGGAAAAGATAAAAATCAACCGTTTTTAAAGGAAATAGAGGAAACTTTATGAAGATAATAGTAACAGGCGGAGCAGGATTTATAGGCAGTTGTTTTATCAGGCATATAATCAACAAATATCCTGATTACAAAGTAATAAATCTTGATGCACTAACTTATGCTGGGAATATAGAAAATCTAAACGACATAAAGAATAATCCTAACTATACATTTGTACACGGAAATATATGTGATAAAAAATTAGTCAGAGAATTATTAACGCAAGACATAGACTGTATAGTAAATTTTGCGGCGGAAAGCCATGTTGACAGGTCAATAACGGGACCTGAAATATTCATAGAAACAAATGTTCAAGGTACCCTGAATTTATTGCAATGTGCAAAAGAATCAAATATTCAGAGATATTTACAGGTATCAACGGATGAAGTATACGGAACTTTAGGCAAAACGGGATATTTTTATGAAACAACTCCGATTTCACCCAACAGTCCGTATTCGGCATCAAAAGCAAGTGCAGATTTACTTGTCAGAGCATATTATGAAACGTACAAATTGCCTGTTTTAACTACAAGGTGTTCAAATAATTACGGTCCCTATCAATATCCCGAAAAATTGATTCCTTTCTTTATATCAAAACTATTAAAGGGAGAAAAGGTGCCTGTATATGGTGACGGTATGAATGTAAGAGATTGGCTTTATGTTTATGACCATTGCAGTGCAATAGATACTGTATTACATAATGGCAGAGTCGGGGAAGTATATAATATCGGCGGACATAATGAGAAAACAAACCTTGAAATTACCAAACTGATACTTGATGCAATGGGCAAAGATGAAAGCTCAATCGAATATGTAAAAGACAGGCTCGGACATGACAGACGATATGCTATAAGTAACGATAAAATTCAATCAGAACTTGGCTGGCAGCCGTCTTTAACTTTTGAGCAGGGTATAAAAATAACTATTGATTGGTATTTAAATAATCAAAACTGGATTAAAAGTATTGAAAACAAAAAAGCGGGAGTTGTTTAAATGAAAGTTCTTGTTACGGGAGCAAAAGGAATGCTTGGGCAAGATTTATGCCCAATGCTTGAAGATGAAGGATTCGACGTAGTTGAAACCGATATCGATAATCTGGATATTACAAACCCTGATTCCGTAAAATCCGTTTTAAATAAAGAACATCCTGATTATGTTATCCATTGTGCTGCATATACCAATGTGGATAAAGCTGAAGAAGATAGTGATAATGCGCATAAAATCAATGTAATCGGAACTGAAAATTTGGCAAAAATATGTAAACAAAATGATATAACTTTAATATACATTTCAACAGATTATGTATTTGACGGTACAAAAAAAGGTAAATACACTCCTCAAGATATTCCGAATCCAAAGAATATATACGGAAAAACAAAATATGAAGGAGAAAAAGCGGTTCAAACCTGCGAAAAATATTATATTACAAGAACAAGCTGGTTATACGGACATCATGGTAAAAATTTTGTGGAAACAATGATAAGTTTAAAAGATAAAGAAGAAATAAAAGTAGTTGATGACCAGATAGGATGCCCAACTTGGACTGTTGAACTTGCAAACGGAATTATTAAAATTATTAAAAATAATATGCCTTATGGGATATACCATGTATGCGGAAGCGGAAAAACAAGCTGGTTTGGGTTTGCAAAAAAAATTTATGAACTGGGAGGATATAAGGTTAATTTAAAACCTTGTACAACACAAGAATATCCGCGTCCTGCCCAAAGGCCTTTAAACAGCATTATGGAAAACAATAAAATATGCAGAAACTGGGAAACGGCACTTAAAGATTATATGGAATTGAGGTGCGAATGAAAGGAATAGTTTTAGCAGGAGGCTCGGGTACAAGATTATACCCTTCAACGATTGCGACATCAAAACAATTATTACCTGTTTATGATAAGCCGATGATTTATCATCCGATATCAGTATTAATGCTTGCAGGCATAAAAGAGATATTAATTATATCAACACCAAAGGATTTACCTTTATTTAAAATACTGTTGGGAGACGGAAGTCAATTCGGAGTTAAATTTGAATATAAAGAGCAACCAAGTCCCGACGGTTTAGCTCAGGCATTTATTTTGGGAAAAGAATTTATCGGTTCGGACAGCGTTGCACTTATATTAGGTGACAATATCTTTTACGGACCTTCATTTTCACAAATGCTTAAAAATGCAGCAGAAAGAACCGAAACAATAGGCGGTGCTACTTTATTCGCTTATGAAGTAAAAGATCCTCAACGTTTTGGGGTGGTTGAGTTTGATGAAAATGCGCAAGTTATTTCCATTGAAGAAAAGCCCCAAAAACCCAAATCCAAATATGCAGTAACAGGACTTTATTTTTACGATAATAATGTAGTAGAATACGTTAAAACACAAAAACCGTCAGCCCGTAATGAACTTGAAATTACCGATTTAAATAATACTTATTTAAAATTAAATACAATAACCGTTGAAATACTGGGCAGAGGTTTTGCTTGGCTTGATACAGGTACTCATGAGTCACTTTTACAAGCAAGCCAATTTGTCAAAACTATTGAAGACAATCAAGGATTAAAAATAGCTTGTCTTGAAGAAATAGCGTACAGAATGGGATTTATTGATAAAGAACAATTAAACAGTATAAGTGATAAATTCCCAAAAAATCCTTACTATAATTACATTGCAAATATAAAATAATTTATAGGCACCGTTTACCGGTGCCTTTCTAAACTGAAACCTATACAACTATTCTACAAAACCACTCTTAATATCCGGCTGTTCGTTAAAATTAAAAATAAAATGAGAATAGCGTTCCATACGCAATTTGAACCATCCTAACATTGTGTCCGAACCGTAAATCTTTATAGTTCTCATTCTGTCAAAGTTTTTATTGGTTCTGTTATATGATTCATCAATGAATGTCTGGCATTTACAATTCAGTTCTTCAACCAAATCATATAAAGTTTTAAGCCAAGCGGCCTGTACATTTAAATCATTTACTTTGTATTCTAAAATCATTTCTTTCCTGACTTTTATAAACAGACACTCACATAACTATTTATATATATGCCGAAATAACATAATTTCTAAACATGTATATTAATTAAAAATAAAATTTCTTAACAATTATAAAATTAATCTGCTCTGAATATTATATAAATTAAGAGTATTTTCCATAAGCATTGCAATGGTCATAGGTCCTACACCTTTTGGAACAGGCGTAATAAATGAAGCTTTATCTTTAACACTTTCAAAATCGACATCACCCGTCAATTTATCATTCACTCTGTTGATACCAACATCAATAATTACTGCATTTTCTTTAATAAATGACGAATCAATAAATTTTGGTTTACCGACAGCACTAATAACAATATCAGCCATATAAGAAAGTTCTTTAAGATTTTTGGTATAACTGTTTGCACAAATAACGGTAGCATTTTTTTGTTGCAACATTAGAGCCATAGGCTTCCCGACAATATTTGAACGTCCGATAACAATAGCTTTTTTGCCTTCTAAACTTATATTATACTCCTCTAAAAGCCTTATAATACCTTTTGGTGTGCAAGGATAAGAAAACGGCTCATAGCCTAATGCCAATCTGCCAAAATTATATGAAGTAAATCCATCCACATCTTTAATAGGCTCAATAGCTTCAATAATACGTTTTTTGTTAAATTTTTCATTTATCGGAAGCTGCAATAATATCGCATTTATATCTTTATCTTCATTAAGAATATAAATATGTTCAAGAATACTGTCTTCCGAGACGTTATTCTCCAAGGAAATTACAAGCGAGTCAAATCCTATATATTGAGCCGTTTTTTGTTTATTTCTGACATAAATCTGAGAAGCAGGGTTGTCTCCGACAATAATCACTGCGAGCTTAGGTTTTTTTGTTAATTTCAAAGAAGCTGTACGAAGTTCTTCAATAATATTATCCGCAAGTTTTTTCCCGTCTAAAATAACACCCATTACAATTCCTCGCTTTGCGGTATATTCAACCTGTAATATAACTGTTCAACAGCATCTTTAACCACTTTTGATTCTTTAGAAATCCTGTTTTGTTTTAGTAAATCATCACGTGGAATAGTTCCAAGCGTAGCTAAATCATACTTATTTAATAAATCTAACAGCGGTTCAATTTCTTGGTTGTTAACTTTATTCAAAATAACGCCCAATTGAGCTCCTGCCGCATATTTGGCACTATATTCTTCAATTCTTTTTGCAAGATGTATCGAAGCTTCATTCGGGCGTGCTATAACCAATGTAACATCAATCGGAATATCAACAAGTTGGTACAAATATTTTAAATCAAATTCACAATCAAAAATGACGAAATCATATCTTGCTATAAGCTTAACCAACGCATCATTAATTTGTTTGGTAATCGGGCAACGGCAATCTTTTGACCCTATCAGCCAAGAAACAATGATATCCGTATAATTATCAAGCGGAACAAGAATATCTTCAAGCGCCCATTCAATATATTCCTGCTTTGTCATATTATCGGGAATACCCGTTTTATATTCGTGCTTACCGCTCCTTATACCGTATATTGTCTGCCTTATATCTTTACCGAAACTGTGTCCCAATTCATTAGTAAGGTCATTATCAAACAATAAAACTGTTTTTTCAGGATGTTTTTCTCTTATAACATGCCAAAGTGCTTTTGTAACAGTAGTTTTACCGCTTCCGCCTTTGCCTGTAACCGCAATTGATACTGTCATTATATTCTCCAATAGTCACTTTGGTATTATAACAGATATATAAAGCTTGTAAAAATTATAAAAAAATTTTACATAATTTAATTTTTTGAATTAAATTCGCTTTTCCATAGTCCGTGAATATTACAAAGCTCACGTGCAGTAAATTCATTATAAGAACAATCAGCTTTCAATTCCATTTTTGGTTCTTCATTCGGATATAAAAATTTACGTTTCAAATACTTTTTATCCGCTGAAATTGCTTCAATAAAAATAATATAATGTTCCTTTTCCATAGGATGAGGGATAGAACCTATTCTTATTGTTTTATTTTCACCTTCCATAGTAATAATAGGAACATGTTTTTCCATGGCATTATCATCATTAGAGTGTTCTTGCAATTGTTCCATAGGTACAGAGCAGCATACAAGTTCACCTGTTCCTTGATTAACTACTTCTACAATATTTCCGCATACATTACATTTATATATTTGAAGCTGTTCAGTCATAAAAAATCTCCTTTAGTTTATTAAAATATAAAACTAAAGGAGCCTTAAAAAATCACCTGTTGTAATAATTCTATCGGTCATAAATTAATTTAATGATTTCATCTTCAAAAGCCTTAATATCAGTTTGTTTTTGAGTAAAATTTTGTTCAAATAAAACAACTGAATATGTATTACCGTCTTTAGAATTAATATAACCGGCAATAGCACTGACATTAGACAGAGAACCTGTTTTAAGCCAAGCCTCGCCTCTTAAATCGTATAATCTTTTATCCAATGTGCCGTCACCGGCTTGCGCCATATTTTCTTTATATTTTTCAAAATCCTTTTCTTTATACAATTTATTCAGCGCATCACTCATCCAATCGGCAGATACAAGATTTTTTCTTGATACTCCGCTTCCGTCTCTTATAATTATTTTATCCGTATCAAGTCCGAGTTTTTTATAAAATTCATTAAAAAGATTTGTACCCAATACATTAGTTCCCGTTGCGGAATATTTTTGTGCGGATGCAACTTTCAATAATGTTTCAGCCATAAGATTATTACTGTTTCGTAATATCAAAGGAATAATTCTTCTGACAGGATTTGTTATTTGGGCAACTAATTCGGCATTTTTCGGTAATATTTGCGAGCTGAAAGAAGTATTAGTTATTTTTATATTATATTCTTCCATTATTTTTTCAATATTATAAATAAAATATCTTCTTGGAGAGCTTATCGGGATAACGAGCCTTGAAGGATTTTTCATATATCCGTAGATTTCAACAACTTCAGGATTTTGCCAAGGATATCTGTTGATACTGAGCGCCTCAAGATCAGCACCTGCTTTTATATTACTTACAACCGTCATCGGACATTTAGGTTTAACTTCAATATTCATAAAACCTTGAGGATTTTTTGTCATTATACCCGTTACTACATTGCCGTCAAGATTATAAGAACTTATCTTCGGAGTATACGGATTAATTTCATCCTCCCATATCCAACCTTCGGGAAACTCTTTTTTATCAATAATACTGTCATCAATATATAAATTATTATAACTATTGCCTGATTTTTCTTTGACTTGACTGAAAGCCTCTTTTAGTTGGGCGGTTGTTAACATCGGATCCGCACCGAGCTTTATATACAAATTCTTTTCATTATCGGTATAAAATTCCGTTTTAAATAAATAGTCGTATCCCAAAGTTTCAACAGCCGCATAAGTTGAAAATATTTTCAAGGTAGAAGCGGGATGCAAAAGCTTTTTGGCATTATGTTCAAAAACCACATCACCTGTTTTTGCATTTTTTATAGACATTGCAATAATAGCACTATCATCCAGTCCGCTTGTTTTTAATTCTTTTTCAATTTTAACGACAGATATTGCAAAACTTGCATTAATACTTACTATTATACCGATTAATAAAACAAAAAATTTCTTCATTAGTTCTCCAATATTTGATATTTAGGTTTTGTATCTTTTAAAATAGGCATTTGTTTACGATATTGATTCATTTCATCAATATCAAGTTCAGCATATAAAACTTTTTCTTCTTCGGCAAGTTTTGCAACAATTCTTCCTTTATAATCGGTTACAAAAGAATGCCCGCTGAAATTAAATGATTCATTTATTTTACCCGTCAGACAGGAAGAAACAAAGTATAGTTGATTCTCAATAGCCCGTGCTTTAGATAATGTAGTATATTCATCAATAAAAGATTTTGGCCAAGCAGCCATATTAACAATATAATCAACACCATTAAATGCATATAATCTGAACATTTCGGGGAATCTGATATCATAGCAAATTGAAATTCCTATTTTCCCAGCATCGGTTTTTGCTATAACAGGAGTATCCCCCTCTTCAAGATAACTGCCTTCTGCCTCACCTCTATGAGAAAAGAGATGATATTTATCGTATGTGGTAATTATATTACCTTTTCTATCCAGAATAATACAGGTATTTCTGTCTTTTTGTCCGTTTTTATGCAGGATTGCACTTCCGCCTATTACATTTGAATTATATTTAACAGCTGTTTGTTTCAAGAATTTATAGGTTTTTGAAGTTGTCAATTCTTCCGAAACCTTATGAAAATTAGGGCAATCCCATCCCGATGTCCATAATTCAGGCAGAACAATTATATCACTATTGGTATAGCCGCTGTTTTTTAGCAGATGTTCAACTTTTAATATATTTTTATCAATATCCCCTGCAATTGCTTCCAATTGCACTAAAAGCAATTTAACTTTCATATATAAATTTTATTACAAACCTTTATTATTATCAAATTTACTATTATATAGTATAATTTAATCTATATTATCAGGAGCAATAATGGAAAATATTTTAGATAATTTGGGTAAAAAATATAACACGGATAAAGCAAGTACTTTTTTATATCAAGATAACACATATCAGGGACATGATTACTTAAAATATTATGAGTTATTTTTAAAAGAATTGGTGAATGAAGAATTTACACTGGCAGAACTCGGTTGTTTTACGGGTGCATCATTAAGGATGTGGAAAGAATATTTTCCTAAAGCTCATATTGTAGGCGTAGATTTAAATCCTAATTTAAAAACTTTGGAAGAAGAAAATATTAATTTTATATGTTCAAATGCAACAGCAGACGATTTGCCTGCCAAATTAACCCAATTTAGCAATATAAAATGTATAATAGATGATTGCTCACATGCTTGGGGCGAACAGAGATTAAGTTTTGAAATGCTTTTCCCAATTTTAAATGGGGGGGGGTATTATATTATTGAAGATTTAGAATGCGGTGCCTTAGGCGCATATAAAAATTATATGCCTAAAGTTCTTGATGCTCAAGTATTTTGGGATTATGCAATGGACAGAATGAAAATTTTAAGAGTAAGCGAAAACAGAAACCCTAAAGCTTATCGTCCGTTTTTTAACCATCTGCCAAAACACATTCAAGATTTGGAATTGTCAATAGATATGGCAATTACAATACCGGGATCCATAATTTTCAGAAAAAAATAAATCTCTAAAAAATTATATTAACTATTACATGATTGTTAGTGTTAGATTTTATAAGTTCAGTAAAATATTATCAAATTTACTATTATATAGTATAATTTAAACTATATTATCAGGAGTAATAGTGGAAAATATTTTAGATAATTTGGGTAAAAAATATAACACGGATAAAGCAAGTACTTTTTTATGTCAAGATAAAACATATCAGGGACATGATTACTTAAAATATTATGAGTTATTTTTAAAAGAATTGGTGAATGAAGAATTTACATTGACAGAACTCGGTTGTTTTACGGGTGCATCATTAAGGATGTGGAAGGAATATTTTCCTAAAGCTCATATTGTAGGCGTAGATTTAAATCCTAATCTAAAAACATTGGAAGAAGAAAATATTAATTTTATATGTTCAAATGCAACAGCAGAAGATTTACCTGCCAAATTAACCCAATTTAGCAATATAAAATGTATAATAGATGATTGCTCACATGCATGGGGCGAACAGAGATTAAGTTTTGAAATGTTATTTCCGATTTTAATTTCGGGAGGATATTATATCATTGAAGACTTTGAATGGGGTGCATTAGGAGCATATAATATGCCTAAAGTTCTTGATGCTCAGGTATTTTGGGATTATGTAATGGACAGAATGAAAATTTTAAGAGTAAGCGAAAACAGAAATCCTAAAGCTTATCGCCCGTTTTTTAACCATCTGCCAAAACATATTCAAGATTTGGAATTGTCAATAGATATGGCAATTACAATACCGGGATCCATAATTTTCAGAAAAAAATAAAATATATTACACTTTAGCACTTTGAGCAAGTTTTTTCAGACTTAACATCAGTTCATTTCGTTGTGCAGCAATTTGCGGTACCTCACGAGATACAAATGTTTCAAGTGATTCAATACTTTTTTTTAAAGCTTCTTCATTTGCTTTTTGCATAGCACTTCGTGAACTATGAGCTGCCTTACCCAAATTACCTAATATTTTACTTAATAGCATTTAAACCTTCCATTTAATAAAAAACAAATTTAATATTTAATTTGCCCGATTTTAGCTTTTTGTTAAGTAAAATGCTAAATCTTCATATACCGTCTGTTCTTTTATATATGATTTAATCATTTTTTTTGATTCTTGAATTTTTTCTATATCTCTAAAAATTATATTAACCATTACCTGATTATTAATGTTAGATTTTATAAGTTCAGTAAAATAATACTGAATAGAATCTAAAATATAAGCCGGCTCAAGATTATTTTCAAGTTGATAATTCAAAAGATATTGAGCTAAATCAACCGCCTTTTCTTTAGGAATATATGGATATGAATGGAACGGCTGATTTAAAAAATCAGTGTTATATTGATAAATTTTTGTATCAGGGACATAAAACACTTGTGAACGGGAAACTATTGTGGGCAAAAGGTCATCTTTACTATTTGTTAAAAAAATAAAAGTAACACCCGAATGCGGTTCTTCCAATGATTTAAGCATTGCATTAGAAGCAACGGAGGATAAACATGTGATATTTAGCCCTAAAGGATACCATATTTTTTCTTCATCGCCTTGGGGCGGGTTAAATCCCGTTGATATAAATTCATCATAGTCATTAGTTTTGGTATCGGTAATTTGTGCATCACAGAATATAAAAACTCTGTGAAACTCGGATGAATTATACATTGTATCAAGCACCATGTTAATTTGTTCTTCAGAAATAACTGTTTTACTTTTATCAGTCTTATTATCAAGCTTAGAAACAGTCATAACGGCAGGATGTCTATTTTCCCTAATCCATCTGCAATTTTGGCAAGTACAATCATTTGAACCATTTTCAAGACAATTTAATTTTCTTGCAAGTTCCAATGCAATTGCATATTGGCTGTAACAATTGCTTCCGTAGAATATTATAGAGTGAAACAATCGATTTTCTTTAAGTGCCGTTTCAAAAAAATTTGTTAAATAAGGATATTTATTTTCTAAGATTTTATTCATATTTTACCTTAATAAAGCCAATTCCAATATTGTTTCACCCGCAACGGATTGACCTGATTTTAATTTATATTCCGCATCTGTTAAGTTTTCTCTAATTTGAATTAATCTGTCAAGAGAAGTTTTTCTTAATTTTTCCTGCGTTTTCATCACAATAAACTCATGAAGTTTCAATTTTAAAGCGAGCTCTTTATTATTTAATTTTTTCTCATAATTTTTAATAATAATAAATCTTTGGAAGCTGCTTTGCAGTACGGAAAAAACTTCAAGCGGATGCCTTTTTTCCGTTAACAGATTATACTGTTTCATAACTTCATCCTTTTTACCTTGGATAATTAAATCCGCAAGGATAAAAACATCCTCGGAAGAAGTACAATATTTTTTAAGAGAATCCGAATCAACAGTTTTATTAGGATGGATTGCTATTTTAAGTTTTTCGAGTTCTGAATCAATTAAAGTAAGATTTGAACCTATTTGTTCTATAAGAAGCGAAATATTAGCAGAATTAATGGTTAAATCTTTATCCTTAGCCATCTTTGCAATAACAGGCGGCAATTCTTTTTGATACGTCTTATATTGTGCAAATTCTCTTACTTGTGAATACTTAGAAAGAATTTTAAAAAGTTTTTTTCTGGAATCCGGTTTTTTATTTTCATCCCTCGGAACTTTACACACAAAAATAATATTAACTTTATCAGACAAATTTTTTAATGCAGACTCAATAATTTCCACTTGTTTATCATCAAAGCTTAACTGATTGCCGATAAGATATTTATCCATGGAAATAATACTCAAAGTATTTCCGAACATTAAAGGCGGAGTTTGTAAAATATCAATCAAATTGTTGAATAAAGGATTATCAAAAACTTTATAAGCCATAGCAACAAAAGCGGCATCAAGAAGCTGATTTTTAAGCTTCTTGATTTCCTGCTCCATTAGATATTCTTCTTGTCCCCAAAATAGAAATACAGCCATATACTAATCTTCAATAAGTAAGCTTGCGCCAATAACACCGGCGGTATTACCGAGTTCTGCATGAACTACCTGAACGGCACTGCCTTGGATAGGCATTGTACGTTTTTTAAGCGTTTCTTTTATGGGGTTAAATAAAAGGTCCCCAGCATCAGCAACGCCCCCGCCTATAACTATTTTTTCGGGATTTAAAAGATTAACAACGCTTGCCAGCCCAACTCCTATATAACTGCCTATTATTTCAAATATTTTTTTAGCAACAACATCACCTTGTTTAGCAGCCTCTGCGACAATATATGGTGTAATTTCAGGGTTAGCCAATTCTCTGTATTTAGTAGACTTTCCGCCTTTAATATATTCTTCCGCCATTGCAACAATAGCCGGTCCTGAAGCAAATGCTTCAAGGCAGCCTCTGTCACCGCATCCGCATATCGGGCCGTTTTCCATTTGAAGTTTTATATGTCCGATTTCTCCTGCCGCATTACTTGCACCGCGAACCAATTTTCCGTTTACAATAAGACCCGAACCAATTCCTGTTCCTACTGTTATACATATTAAATTATTTGCACCTTTTCCCGCTCCGTAATTTAACTCGGCTAAAGCTGCACATCTGACATCATTATCAACTTTTACGGGGATACCGAATTCTCTTGATACAATATCTGCAATCGGAATATCTACCCAACCTGGGATATTAGGAGCTAATCTGACTATTCCTTTATCACAATCTATCTGTCCTGGGAATCCGAACCCTATACCCTCTATCAAATCTTTAGAAACTTTAGATTCTTTCATTAAATTTTGAATTGCTTTTATTATGTTTGAAATAGTATATTCATATCCCATTTCGGCACGAGTAGGAACTGTATCGGAATACACAATACTACCCGATTTATCAACGAGAGCAACTTTTACATTAGTACCTCCAACATCAACCCCTATTCTGTATTTCTTAGCCATAATTGCCATCCTAACTCCTCTAATAAATAACTTTAAATAACTTTATCAATTAATCCGTATTCGACAGCTTCCTGAGCGGACATATAATTATCACGTTCCGTATCCGCATATATTTTCTCAATAGTCTGACCAGTATGTTTAGCTAACAGAGTATTAAGTTCTTTTTTCATCCTTAAAATTTCTTTTGCTTCAATTTCAATATCGGTAGCTTGTCCCTGAGCTCCGCCCAAAGGCTGGTGTATCATAATACGGGCAGAAGGCAATGCCATTCTTTTTCCTTTTGTTCCGCCCGATAACAAAAACGCACCCATTGATGCAGCCTCACCCAAACATATTGTCGAAACATCCGCTCTGACATGATTCATTGTATCATATATCGCCATGCCTGCGGTTATCACACCACCTGGAGAATTTATATACATCATTATATCTTTTTCGGGATTTTCCGCATCCAATAATAACAATTGAGCTACGACAGAATTTGCCATTTCATCATCAATTTCTTCACCCAAAAAGATTATCCTTTCACGCAAAAGCCTTGAAAAAATATCAAAAGACTTTTCACCCTGTGATGAAGCTTCTATAACCGTTGGTATATAACTGAGAATTTTATTTCTGTTCATACAAAAAACCTCGTTTCCTTTATCTATTATATACAAAAGTAGGAATTTTATACAATATCTGATAAAATTAAGATACGATGATATTAGATTTAAATACAATTTCATACGATTTTATGACTGATTTTAACGGACCGAAAAGGCATTTTCCCGAGCCGTTTTATCCATCGGGTTTATTTGATAAAGATAAACCCCAGAATAATTTCGGGCCCGAATCTTCGGAATATCCCACACTCACACTGCCTTGTAACCTATATGATGAACGGGGTAACAAAATTTCAGACGGATTTTATATGGTTGTTCTATCCGATGATTTAAAATATTTAGAACTTTATCAAAGTAATATTTTAAGAGCCAGAGTTAAAGTTATTAAACTTGTTGAAAAAATGTATACTCAAGAAGAATTAAATGAAGAAAGTGAAATTATTAATAAGCTTGAGAGTGCAAAACGAAATAAAAAATTAAAAAAATATCGTGAAGCGGAAGAAGAACTCATCGGATTTAAACAAAGAGCGGCAGCTGATACTTATGCTGAAATTGAAGATTCAGGTAAAGGCTACTACCTTCTTAAATATAAACATAACGGAAAAACCGCCACAGGAATTATTCAAAAATAAATTTTATTTTCCGATAAAAAATGCTATTATGAATAAAAAAAGGAATATATAAATGTACAAACCGACAAGAAATGTATACACTATAAGAACTTCTCCGTATAATGACAATGAAAAACTTGAAAACTTATTGAATGAAATGTCAAAAGACGGCTGGGATGTATATTCCTTGCAGGAAATAGAAAATGATGACGGATTTTTCTATAACTGCATATTTATTAAAGAAACAGATGTTGAGGATGATAATTTCAACGATAATTCCGATTTAATGAATTTTAAATCACGTATTGAACGTATAATAAACCCTGAACTCGACCCTTATGAGCTTTGTGTTGATATACAAAAAAAGATAAAAGAGAAACGCCAAAAAATAGCACAGGTAAAGGCACTTATTGACGGCACTTCGGAAGACTCAAGAGCAATACTGAATGAAGAAATTTCGAAGCACATGGCAGAGCTGGATGATTTAAAGAAAAAACTGGCAAAAGTTATTAACCCTGATATTATGGAACAAAAACTCGGGGAAAATAAACTTACTCTATGTCTGTCGGAAGAATTAATGGACATACTCGATAATGATAATGAGTTTAATATACTTTCTCAAATAGTATTGGTAAGGCAAAACTTAACGGAAAGTTTAGGATTTATACTTCCAAAAATAAAAATAGAAATAGATGACTCTTTGGAAGAAAACGAATTTTCTTTAAAAATAAGGGGAATCTCTGTTATAAATTCTCATGCTTATTACAACCACACAATGTTTTATGCAAATGAATTAAATATAGAGAAATTACCCGAAAATTCTTATAAAGGTAAAGATGCGGCAACAGGGCGTGATATCGTTTGGATTGAAGAAGATAAAGCTAAAGATTTTTGGGCAAAAGGATATGATTCTGCCGATTATATAGCAAGTATAATTGAATATGCGGTAAGCAAATATATTGACGATATTATAGATTATTCCGATATTAATCGTTACATTGAAATTGTCGGCAACCAAAATTTATATTTAATAGAGAATATAATACCTGATTATCTTTCCGTTGCGGAATTAAAATATATTCTCGCAAGCTTGATTAAAGAACAGGTTTCCATAAAGGACATAGTCTATATTTTTGAGAAAATAAACGATTTTGCAGATGAAACCAATAAAGAAGAACTATTAGAAAGAATACGAGTATCTTTGGCTCGGCAAATAAGTAAATCAGTCTGCAATAATCAAGACAATACAATTTATGCTTATGAGCTTTCAAACGAATGTATTAAATCATTTATGGGCAATAAATCAGATGATGAAGTTATAAGAATAGAAAGCAGCAAAATTGAAGAAGTAATAAACAAAATTAAAACAAAGGCTGAAAAACACACTCCCGATGCAAAAGAAATAATATTAGTTGCACCAATGAGGTTAAGACATATTATATATTTAATACTTTCTCAAATGATACCAAATATAAAAGTAGTTGCACGTGAAGAACTTTTATTTGAATATCCGCTTAAGATTATAGACACAATATAGTATTGTTTAACAAGTGCAATAATCATCAAATTTACGTTGAATATTGTTTATTTTTAAACTCATATAATTTTTAAGATTTTGAGTTTTAATAGTATTTTCTATAAAATTAAGTTCTATATCCGAGAGAGAATTATATCTGTTTGTAGTCGGGATAAAATCTCTAAATGTATATTCATCAATATCATTCAGATTAATTCGAAGCGGATAAGTTGTCATAAAAATTCCTCATCTTGTTTATTTTATATATTAAAAATAATATTTTTTTAATTCACCAAAAGCAGTAAAACTTGTAAAAAATAAAATTCCCATGCTCAAAATAACTTTTTACAAATTTTAATAAAATTAAACCTTAGGTGCCTCTATGATAAACGTAACAGGACCGTCATTAATAAGGTTAATTTCCATATGCGCACCAAAAACTCCTGTTTTAACGGGAATATTTTGTTCTTTTACCTTAGATATAAAATACTCGTACATTTTTTTAGCTTCATCAGGCGCCATTGCATTATCAAAACCGGGGCGAGTACCTTTTTTTACACTTGCACAAAGTGTAAACTGCGATACTATTAGCATTTCCCCATATTCTTTATTTTCATATTCACACGTTTCCAAATTTAATTCTCTGTGAAGAATATCCTTAATTGACAAATTCATTTTGCCTTGTTCATCAGAAAAACAACGCAGAGCACAAATTTTATCACAAAGCCAATCTGCCTGAAGCGTTGTATCTCCTTTTTCTACTCCCAATAATACCAAATACCCTCGGTCTATGGCACTATACAATTCATAATCGATTGTTACGGAAGCACTTTTTACTCTTTGAATTACAACTCTCATTATTTTACCGCTATAACTTCAACTTCAACTAAGGCGCCTTTAGGTAAATCCTTTACGGCAACACAAGAACGGGCAGGCTTTGAAATAAAAACCTTTTCATATAAAGAATTAAATACCGAAAAATCATTTATATCAGCAAGAAAACATGTTGTTTTTACAACATCTTTAAAACTGAACCCTGCACCATCAAGTAATCCTTCTATATTTTTAAGTACTTGGATTGTTTGTTCTTCAATATTCCCGTTTACAAATTCGTTAGTTTGAGGATTTATGGCAATCTGCCCCGAACAGTAAAGAGTATTACCCGCTAAAATTGCTTGCGAATATGGACCTATTGCTTTTGGAGCTTTATCGGTTGATATAATTTTATTCATTTGTTATATCTCCCAATTTATTCTGTATTGCCTGCTCAACATCCTCCATTATATCTGTTTCTTCAGATTCCATATTATCTTTAGTATCCGTAACAACAATTTTATTAACTGCCATAACGGAATCATTTTCCATCAGATTTTGAATCCGAACACCTGTTGCTGGTCTGCCCTGACGTGAAATATCAGAAGCTTTTATTCTTGAAACAATACCGTTTTGAGTTACAACCATAATTTCATCATTTTCTTCCACAACCGTTAGAGCAACTAATCTTGAAGATGCTGATTTAAACTTGGTTGCAATTAATCCGATACCGCCTCTATTTTGAGCCCTGAATTCCGACATCTTAGAGCGTTTACCAAATCCGTCGGATGTTACAACAAGTAAATCAGCGTCAAAGTTTCTCGGTATGATATCGCATCCGATAATAGTATCGGCAGTTCTTAATTTCATTGAATTTACGCCTCTTGCACTTCTTCCTAATGGTCTTAAATCATCTATTGCAAACCTTATTGCCATACCGCAAGAAGTTGCAATAAATACTTCATCAGAATTATTAGCCTGTTTTACCCAATTTAAGGTATCACCCTCTTCAAGTCCTATTGCTATAATTCCGTTCTTTCTTATGTTAGCGAAATTATCAAGTCCTATTCTCTTAATATAACCTTTCTTTGTAAGCATTATCAAGTTAGAATTCGGGTCAAAATTAGAAACAGGAACGACAGCCGTAATTTTTTCATCTTGTTCTATCGGCAGGACGTTAATTATCGGCAAACCTTTTGCCTGTCTTGAACCTTCTGGGAAGTCATATACATTTAAGCTGTATACAGTACCTTTATTTGAGAAGAATAATACTTTATCATGCATCATTGCAGTAAAGAAATGACCGACATCATCATCTTCTTTTGTTTTTATTCCGCCTTTACCTCTTGTAGCTCTATTTTGACGTTCAAATGTATCAAGTGCTATACGTTTTATATATCCTTGTCGTGTAATAAATACAGCCATTGCTACATTCGGAGTCAAATCTTCTATTGTCATTTCATCAACTTCGGGCAAAATTTGAGTTTTTCTCTCATCGCCGTATTTTTCTTTGTCTTCATTTAATTCGGTTTTAATTATTGCCAAAACCTTATTTCTGTCAGACAGAATTTCTTCATACTCTTGAATTTTCTTCTTTAAGTCATCATATTCGGCTTTAATTTTATCTTGTTCCAAGCCTGTTAAGCGTCTTAATTGCATTTCAAGAATTGCATTAGCTTGGTCAACATCCAAACCGAATTTTGACATTAACCCTAAACGTGCATCATCTGCGGTTTTGGATGATTTTATCAACTCAATAACATCATCCAAACTTGCAAGTGCAATCAACAAGCCCTCTAAAATATGCGCACGAATTTTGGCTTTTTTAAGGAAGAACAATGTTCTTCTGGTAATAATTTCAACCCTGTGTTCTATAAATTCGTTAAGAACTTCCAATAAATTCATCAATCTTGGCTGTTGTCCGACTAAAGCAAGCATATTAACGCCGAAAGTTGCGGTCAATTGAGTAAATTTATACAAATTATTTCTTACAACATCAGGTTTTGCATCACGTTTAAGTTCTATAACAATTCTCATACCCTCACGGTCAGATTCATCACGAATATCTGATATTCCGTCAATTTTTTTATCTCTGACCAATTCGGCTATTTTTTGAATAAGAACTGCTTTATTTACCTGATAAGGTATTTCCGTAATTACAATAGCGGTTTTTGTTTGACGTCCGGGAGCTGATATTTCTTCAAAGCTCGAGATTGCAGACATTTTAATTGAGCCTCTGCCGGTAGCATAAGCTTTTCGTATTTCAGATACTCCAATAATGCTTGCACCTGTCGGAAAATCAGGACCTTTAATATGCTGCATCAATTCATCTATTGTTAAATTAGGATTATCTATTAATGCAATAGTACCGTCAACCACTTCACACAAATTATGAGGCGGAACGTTGGTTGCCATACCGACTGCAATACCCGAAACACCGTTTAATAAGAGCATAGGGAGCCTTACGGGGAGGACTGAGGGTTCTTCCAGTGAACCGTCAAAGTTCGGAACAAAATCTACCGTTTCACAATCTATATCAGCGAGCATAGATGTAGTGATTTTATGCATTCTGGCTTCGGTGTACCTCATTGCGGCAGCACCGTCACCATCAACAGAGCCGAAGTTTCCGTGTCCGTCTACTGTCAGATAACGGGTAGAAAAGTCCTGAGCCATACGAACCAATGCTTCATAAACCGCAGTATCACCATGGGGGTGATATTTACCTAAAACTTCACCGACGATTCTTGCGCACTTTTTAAACGGCTTATCAGGTGCCATTCCAAGTTCGTTCATTGCAAATAATATTCGTCTGTGAACAGGCTTAAGCCCGTCACGTACATCAGGCAGGGCTCTGCCTATAATTACAGACATTGCATAATCTATATAACATTGTTTCATCTGTTCTCGGATATTAACGGGAACTATCTTTCCGTCTTCAAAAAAATTCTGTTGTGCCAAAATCTATCCCCTTATTAAAAAGTTCATTCATAATAGTGTCATGATATATATATTGTACCATAAACAACCTTAGGGGCAAAATATTTAATTATTTACTTTCCAATTGTTAAATAAAAGTTAAAAAAATCAATTATGCCTAAAAAAAGATTTATAACATTAGTGTTGGAAGTAATAAATTATTGAAAGGAGCAAATTATGAAATTTGTAATCAAAAAAACACCTGATAATTTTATCAGAACAGTAAACGATGAAATCAGTTCTTTGCTAAACAGACATTTTGACAGTTATTTCCCTCAAGGAATGTACTGGGAAGACAATGAAAAACTTTCAATGCCTATTGAATTATCAGATAAAGGAAAAGAATATCTCATCAGTGCCGAATTGCCCGGAGTTAAAAAAGAAGACTTAGATATTGATATTGAAGAAAATTATTTGAGAATCCAAGCCAAAAAAATTGATGAAACTAAGGAAGAAGATAAAAATTATAAACATTCAGAATTCAGCTATGGCTTGTTTTCAAGAACAATTCAACTCCCTGAGGAAATTGATATCAATAAAACAGAGGCTAAGTTAGAAGAAGGAATACTTAAAATTACGGCACCCAAACTATATAAAGAAAAAGAGCAAACCAAAAAATTGATTGTAAAATAACTTTTTGAAAATAAAGCGAGGGTATCAAATATTGATACCCTCGCTTTATTTATTACTTATTACTAGAAGTTAGAATTTATATTTATTCTCATATTAACCGACGAAATAGGCAGAACCAAATATAATGGAGATAAGATGCATGCAGTAATTATCCAAGGGAGTTCCCGCCTGATATTTTGATTGTTTTCTCTTTGTATATCCCTCTGCATGGTTTTATTTATTTGAGCTTTTAATTCCGTCATATCATTATCTTCCGAATACTTAATATATTCAAAAGGCACTAATATTTCATTATTTTCATTAATTACTCCGTATTTTTTTCCTTTTCCGGCAAGAAAAATATTATCGATATTATCTTGGGGAAAATATTCAAGTTTAATTTTTCCTTGTGCGGAATCTTCCGAAATCTCAATATTTTCATTTGTATTTATATTCTGCTTAAATATTTCATCATATATAAAAGGTACCTTTACGTTTCCGTCGGAATCAACAATTCCCCATTTATCATTACGTTTGGCAATAATATTATCCGAAGTTTGAAATGATAATTTATACCCCGTTAATTTGTTTATAAATAAATTATCATCATCCGGCTTAAAATCATCATATATGCCGCTTAGCCTGTGAAAATTATAATTTTCAAATATATAAAGTTTTTTGCCGATTTCCATCATTCCTTGACTTGGATAATTTATTAATTCTAAATTGGTATTCTTATTTATAAAATCATATAATTCGTTTAAAGAAGCAATTACGGGCTTATTAATATTGTTTGTAATAATTGGATATTTATATTTTGATTTTTCGTTTGTTTCTAAATTAAGTACTTGAAAATGTTGTCCCGAAACGATAATAGCATAGTTTGTTTTTGTAAAATCCATATTTTCATACGTTACATACAGATTATTATCTTTTACTGATAATTTTTCATTAATCTTTGCGGGATATAAAAAAACATATCCGCTATTTAGTGCATGACTATTATCATAAAAAAGCATATGAGCCGTTTTAAAGAAATATTCGCCGTTATTTTGCCTTTGAGGATATTTAACATACAGAATAATATTATCTAAAGGGGCAAAAGAAACATTTAAAATTTTTGCGGAAATGGATTTTTCATCGGGGAACTCTATTTTATCAAAAATCGGCTTGGTTATATGAATAAATTTACCGTCAGAATATATAATACCATATTTTAGCCCCTGTTTATATCTTATAACCCCGATATTAGGGTAATTTTCAAATTTCATATTTTGTAATTTGTTATTTTGAATAAAATAACTTTTCAAAAAATCCTTATATAATCCGTCAGGACTGTATAAAGAAATAAATAATGCATTTTCTCCCACAAAAACGGTTTTATTGTCATATTTAACTTTACGCATCCTTTCGTATTTAAAGGGCAAAATTTTTTTGACCTTATCCGTTTCTTTTAAAGCAAAAGCTATGGGCGAAAAAATTATAAAACATATTAAACACACTAAAATCTTTTTCACATTTTTATTATATCACCGAAAAGCCAACCAAAAAAACGGAAACATCATATAGGCAAATATAGTAAAAAAGAAATCACCGATAGCTTTTGTAGTTCTTTTTATTGGATGTTTATTCGGTTTAAAATTTCTGCTTAATGAGTTATAACTAATTAAAGGATAATTTAAAAAGTTAACTTTATAAAACGGAACAACTATATTGTTTTTATCATCAATAACCCCTGTTTCATTACCTTTTGTAACTATAAACAAATTGTATAACTTTGTATGCCCGATATAATAAAATTCATTTGACTTATCCCCTATTGATTCCTTTATGTATCCGCCAACAGGCAATATTTTATCGTAGATAAAAGGAACTTTTTGTTTATTATTTTTATCAATTACTCCCCATTTGTCATATTTTTTGGCGATTATATAATTTTGCGAATTAAAAAATATGTTTATATGAGCTTTTTTATTTATTACGGAATTTTTATCCGAAAAATAAAAACCGGAATAAGTGTCTTCAATACATTTTGTTTTTATTCCGTTTTCAAATATATATAAGTTTTTTGTTCGATTTTTTCCATTTTTTACAATCATTGCATTTAATGGATAATTTTTAAAACAATAATGTTCCTTAGAACACATATCAGAATATGATTTACTTAAATTCTGATTTAAAAATTCATCGGTCGAGATACCCGAAGTTGAATCGTAATGTATGTTTTTAGGCAGATAAGTTACACTGTGATAGGGGATTATAATATCTTTAAAAGTAACAAACATTTTACCGTTTTCAATTTTTACATCTTCTTCAATATATGAAGGAACATTTGTTTTAGGATTATTAACATCCTTAAATAAAGCAATTCTGTAAAGTGAACCTAAAACGGAATTAAAATCATAAAAATCTAATTTATCATCATCAATAATTATATAATCAGAAGTAAAAATATTATCTCTGATTGTAATCATTTTTTTAGGAGTATATCTGTTAGCTCCTGAGTTAGGGAAATTTTGAAATATTATATTATTTTTTTCATTATTAGCTGAATAAAAAGCGGGAAATATATCCGCAAATATATTATCAGGACTGTATATCAAATAATAATACCCTTTAAGCATTATCATTTTTTGCCCTTTATAATTTAATATTTTCCAATCGGTATAATTATCAACATATGCATCAGGGAAAACAATTATCTTGTTATTTTTAGATAATCCGTATCTTTTAGTAGTTTTATCTTTTATTAAAACCGCATCAATACCCTTAAAACTTTTATAAGAATATGTATGTTTTGCATAAGCACTTAAAGTTGGAAAAAACAAATTAACAATAAAAACAATAAGAATGTAAACAAAAAACTTTTTCATAAAATCTTCCTTTATGTATGTTTAATTATAACAAATTTTCCTCGGGGGGGGGGAAGAGGCAGGGGCTAAAAATTAAAAAATAGTTTTTATTTGGTTTTTGTTTTATAATTCATAAAAAAGTGAGAGGTTATGTTAAGTACTTTATCCGAAACGGAAAAAATACAAGAAATTGTTAAAAACACTAACTTGCAGCATATTGCCATTATAATGGACGGCAACAGACGCTGGGCTAAATCAAAGTTTTTACCCTCCGCCGCAGGGCATAAAAAAGGTGTTGAAGCACTAAGAGCTGCCCTTAAAGCATGTTCAAAATTCAATATTAAATACCTAACCGTCTACGCTTTTTCAACTGAAAACTGGAACAGACCAAAAGAAGAAGTCGAATTTTTAATGTCCTTACTGGCTAAAACCATTACGGCAGAAGTCCCCGAGTTTAAAGAAAATGATATAAGATTGAGATTTATCGGCGATAAAAATGCTTTAAACAAAGACTTGAGGCAAATTTTGGACTTCGGCGAAAAAGAAACAGAAAATTGCAAAACCTTAAATCTTCAAATAGCCTTTAACTACGGCTCAAGGATGGAAATAACGAATGCAGTCAAAGCCATCAGCGAAAAAATTACTAAAGGCGAGCTTAAAATCCAAGATATTACGGAAGATACAGTCAGTCAAAACCTTTATACCTCATACCTACCTGACCCGGATTTATTAATCAGAACAGGGGGAGAGCAAAGAATCAGCAACTATCTTTTATGGCAGTGTGCATACACGGAAATATATATTACGGATACTTTCTGGCCTGATTTTGATGAAGACGCATTAGCTAAAGCTATTTTAGAATTTAATTCCCGTTCGAGAAGATTTGGTAAATAATTATGATAAAAATTATTCTTGCGACCTCAAATCCGCACAAATTAGAGGAAATCAAGTCAATAAACAAAAACCCTCAAATAGTTTTTGATGTTATAAAAGGTGATTTTAACCCTGTTGAAAACGGCAAAAATTTTAGAGAAAATGCTTTAATAAAGGCTCAAGAAGCCTCAAGAATAATGAAAACATATTGTTTGGCGGATGACTCAGGACTTTGTGTTGATGCCCTAAATGGGCGTCCCGGAATACATTCGGCACGCTACGCCGATACTCAAAAAGAAAAAATAGCTAAATTGCTGGCAGAATTAAATCAAGTACCAAAGGAAAAAAGACAGGCTCATTTTACTTGTGCAATGGTGCTTACAGACGGAAACGGGAACCCTGTTCACGAAGAAGAAGGCAAAGTTTTTGGCGTTATTGATTATGAGGCAAAAGGCACAAACGGATTCGGTTATGACCCTATATTTTATCTGCCCGAATACAACCAAACCATAGCACAGCTCCCCGAAGAAATAAAAAACACAATATCCCATAGAGCAAATGCCCTAATACCTATGCTTAAATGGATAGAAAAAAATCTTTAAGATTTTTTCTCATCTTTTTCATATTCCCTTAAACCGGGAGCAGCATTTGAACCTGTTCTCTTTTTAGTAATATAATATTGCACTTTAGGAATAATTACGCCAAGAGCCAAAGCTGAAACTGCCATTGCAAAGAATCTAAATCCCGTTGACATAAAAAAGCTCTTTTTATTAACTTTTTCAAGTAATTCTTTTGTAACGTCGCCGCCTTTTGCAGCTTCTATAATAGATTTTGCATAATCATCTATATTATCTCTGAATGCCGTAATCTTTTTCATCGGAATAAATCTGTGAGAATCAGTCAATGCTCTTCCGAATCTGCTTTTATATACTTCTTGCATAAATTCAGGGGTATTTACGGCACCGTTTTTCAATACATCGCAAACTTGTTGTTTTGTAAGTACAGCTCCCACACCGGCTTTTTCGGGTTGAAGTTTAGCCATTTCAATTGCTTTTTTAAGAAGATTTTCATCTTTTATAAAGTTTTTTAACTCACTTAATGAAATAACATCGGAATTAAACGGAAGTCTTTCCAATAATTCTTTTGCACCATCATCAAGTACACCGATAGTTTTAGCTGCAAACTCTTTAACATTCATTGGTCTAAATGTTCCGTCAGCATTTTTTAACTGGTCTAACATTATCTGATGAACACTCTTCGCCGCAACAGGATCAATTGTTGTAAATGCCTTACTTTTTGTAATTTTTTGTAAAAACTTGTATATTAAAGGAGTACTTGCATAATAGAAGAAACAAGAGCTTACATCTCTAAATACATACTCCAATCCTTCATCTTTATTTCTTGCGGTAGAGTATCTTCCTGCCGTAATACCAACATCCGCCGTCATCATTTTACACAGTCTGTTATTTTCAAGCATATGAGCTACCGTTGTCATAACGGAAGCAGAACCTTTGAAAGATGTTTCTTTTGAATTTCCGATTTTTTTATTAAAGTTTTCAAGTGTATATTGTTCTTGTATCATATCATTTAATGTAGGTTTATTATTTGATTTATTCTTTTTGAACATTCTTTTTGTAATAGCCTGATTGATTTTTGGCAGTGCAAAACCTACAAAAGCCGTAGCCATTATTGATGAAATAATAATCTTTGAAAATTTAAATGCGGCAAGCTTTTTTTCAAGCTTCTTCAAATTTTTGGCATCAACTTTATCACCTAAATCTTGTACTAAATTTTCAAACGGAGTTCTGAGCGCATCTTTACCTACATCAAATTCGGTTGTAGGAAGTTTTAAAACATGTTTACCGAATTTATCACCAAGTTTATTAAATATATCAACGCCTTTCATCCAAAATAATGCCGCTAATATATCATCGGTTATTCTTTCTCTGAATTCCGCAAAACCGCCTCTCTTATATGCATTTACGCTTCTTCCGCCGGTTACGCTCGTTTCCAGTACCATTGTCGTAGCTAAAGAATCAGGATTAGCAAGAGTTCTTACAATTTCTCTTGCTCCTTTATAACTTAACTGCTTATTCTTATTTCTTTGCAGATTATTGGTTTCGGACTGTATATTTTTGATGTACATTGTTGTTCTTATCTTACTGACACATGTTTATAAAAAAAGCAGTATTTATTTTTTGCCTATTTTCCATAAATTGTAATATTTTGTTTACTTTATTTTTTTTAATTATATAATAAACATACTCACTAATCCTCTAAGCAGATTGTTACATTGACAATACTTGCATTAGAAAGGAAAACATTATGGCAAATATTAAATCAGCAAAAAAGAGAATTTTAACAGCCCAAAGAAATTATGAAAGAAACGTTGCTTTTAAATCTTCCATAAAAACTGCGGTTAAAAAAGTTCTTGTTTTAGCTCAAGCCAAAGAAAAAGACAATGAAGCAATTAGCTCCGCTTTATCAGAAACATACAAATTATGTGATAAAGCTGTTTCTAAAGGTATTTTACATAAAAATACAGCTTCAAGAAAAAAATCAAGATTAACTAAAGCTGTTAATAAATTAATCGGTTAATATTTGATTTTTGATTAAAAAAACTCCCGATTTAATCGGGAGTTTTTCAATTGCTTTATTAACCTACCAAACCTGAATCATCATATTCTGATGCTTTTACCATTATGGCATGTTCAACAGGGTTTTCTTTTTTTATAGAAGTATCAAAAGGAGTATCATCAAAACTATACTCTTCTTTTACACGTTTTAATTGATTTTCATCAACCAATTTTTTTGCCAGTTCAGCTATTTCATAAACAAGCTGATATCTGTTTTCGGTTGTTTCATTAAGTTCCCAAGCTATTTTTATAATTTGGTTCATATTGTCCTCCAGTATATAGTTTAATAATACTATGCTCATTTTTTAATATCAAGCACAGTAAAACTATTTAATGTTAAGTTTTGTAATCTTGTCAAAACTCATGTCCTGTCATGCTTTTACATGTTTTGAGGTTCAATCGTATGTACTTGTTAAAAATTGTTAATTTGAATTTAAATCATGTAAACCCATGTGCTGTCATGGTTTGAGTTAATTTATTTTTATAGTGCCGTTTTTTACTTGTAGCCCTCCTTTTATATCTGTATTTATTATTTATTTGGTAGAGTTTACAAGTTTATTTTATGCAAAACAGTAATACAATTTCTTATATAGATCATAATAAAGTTATTAATATAAAGTCAGAAAAGCTTTTTAGGGAAGCACAAGATGATTTTTTCTTTTTTAATAAAATAAATTGCGCTCGCCAAAAACTGGCTCAGGCAGTTAAATTAACACCCAATCATCAAAAAAGCATTTTGTTACTGGCTGATATTTATTTCATTAAAGGGTTTATAAAAAAAGCACTTTCTCTATATGAAAAAGCTTTGAAAATATCACCCGACAATGCCAAAATTCTTGCCTCGATTGCCAATTGCCATAACAGCTTGTCTAATTACAATCTTGCGATTAATTTCTGCAATAAGGCGATTTTAAAACTCTCTCCAGACAATTATCAGCTCTTTTATCAGATACTTGAAATAAAAATTAATACCCTGCTTACTCAAAAAAAATTTATTTCAGCTTACAATGAGCTTTCGTCAGCTAAAATATTTTTAAACGACTCTTTTCTGTATAATCTTCAAATACTTCACGACAAAATTGCCAGAAGAAAAAAACTAAATAAACTTCATTTTCAATTGATTCAAGCGGGAACTTTATAATTGTGAAAATACTAAAAAAAATAATTCTTCTTCTTATAACTTTTTGTTTTTTATATTTGGTTATTAAAAACTTAAATTTTAAAGAACTGTATATAATTTTAAAAGGATTCAATTTAAAATATCTGATTTTTCTAGTACTGGCAATAATTTTATCCGCATCATTCAGAGCATTATGTTATAAAAGATTAATATCCAAAACCGTCAAAATATCATTAAAAGACCTTATTCCTTTGTGTATTACGGGTACAGCATTAAATATTCTGCTTCCAGCACGTGCCGGCGATATTTTTAGAGCATATTATACAGGGCTTAAATATAATGCCGATAAAGTTAAACTTTTTGGCACCGTAATGCTGGAGCGAATTTTTGACGGTTTAATTATCCTTACCATGCTATTTTTAGGGATTTTTCTATATAACAAAAATCCGCTTGCACAAAGATTATGCATATTAGGAGGAATTATTTTTATAGGCTGTGCAGTTATTGCTTTGTTTATGGTTAAATTTAAAAAAATTGATTCGGTTTGCAACTTTATAATAAATAAGACTGATTTTTTACCTGAAAAAATTAAAAACTTATTTCATTCTTTCATTAATTTTACAAACAAAACTTGCAATTCTTTTATTAACGGATTTGAAATACTTTTATATCCCAAAGAAATTATATTAGTTCTTTTAACATCAAGCTGTATATGGATATGTGAGGCATCAAAATATTATATAATTATAAAAGGTTTCAATATAGACGTTAGTGCTTCAATAACATTATTTATAGAAAGCTTTTTGGCTTTGGCCTGTATGATACCATCAACATCTATTTATATAGGTCCGTACCAATTTGCGATAATATCTGCGTGTTCAATATATAACATTAATAAAGAAACCGCACTTGCCGCTTCACTTGTAGAACAAACCGCCGTAACTTTAACAACGGGGATAATTGCCTTTTTGTTTCTCCTTAGAAATAATATTCATTTTAAAGATATTCAAAAGGATATCAACAAGGAAAATAATAATTAAAAATGTATAAACAATTAAATAAAAAAACATTAATAAAATTGATTATAATAATATGTCTGCCTTTTGCCGCTTTTTTAGCAGTTCACTTTTTAATTAATTATGTACAAAAACCAATATGTTTATGGAAAATCTTATTTCACACAGATTGCCCCGGTTGCGGAATTATAAGAGCTTTTTATCAATTGTGTAAATTAAATTTTCATCAAGCTTGGGAATATAATCCCAAAATATTTATAATAGCGCCTATTCTATTTGGCATATATATAAAAGAAATAATAAATTTACTAAAGAAAATACATTAAATATAGGTTTTTTTAAATCTAAAATTTTGTAAATTAGGTATTGTAAGCAAGTATGAAAGAGAGGCATATATGCAAAAGAAATCTTTTTTAGTTACCGAAATTTTAAGTTTTCTTGTCGGATTTTTAGGTATTCACAGATTCTATACCGGATATATCGGAATAGGTATTGTACAACTGTTAACCCTTGGCGGATGCGGAATTTGGTCTTTTATTGATTTTATTATGATTAGTATAGGGAAATATAAAGACGCTAAAGGTCAAGATTTGGAAGAATATAATTCTAACGTAGGATACGCATTTATAGCAGTCTATATTATATTATGGGCAGTTACGATATTTTTCAATATGAATTATATTTCGCAACTGACAAGAGTATAATTTTTAAATATTAATAACAAATAAAAAAATCTGTCTTTATACAAAAAATTAAAGACAGATTTTTTATTTAATACTTAAAACTATTTAGCAAGATATTCATTAATAGCTTTTGCGGCACGTTTACCTGCGCCCATAGCGTTAATAGCGGTAGAAGAACCGGTAGGTGCAACGTCGCCGCCTGCATAAACGCCATCTATTGATGTTTCACCCGTTTCAGCATTAATTATAATATAACCTTTAGGGTTAGTTTCCAAATCCATATTATCTTTGAGCATAGATGCTTGTATTGTGGGGTTAGGACCCGTACCTAACGCTACAACAACGGTATCGACATCTATATCCATTGTTTTTCCTGTCGGAACAGGTTTTCTTCTGCCTGATTCATCAGGTTCACCAAGTTCCATTATCTCAAACTGCATTCCGCCTACATAACCTTCTTTATTATAGATTTGTTTAGGTGCATGTAAGAATTTAAATATAACACCTTCTTCTTTTGCGTGGCGAATTTCTTCCAAACGAGCGGGAAGTTCAGCTTCGGTACGTCTGTACATAATATAAACTTCTTTAAAACCTATTCTTACGGCAACTCTTGCAGCATCCATAGCAACATTACCGCCGCCGATTATCGCAGCTTTTTCACCAACTCTTATAGGAGTAGGAGTTTCTTCCAAGTTTGCCTGCATTAAATTAACTCTGGTTAAAAACTCATTAGCGGAATATACTCCGTTTAAGTTTTCACCGGGGATTCCCATCATTTTTGGAAGTCCCGCCCCTGAGCCTATAACAATGGCATCAAATCCGTCATCTTTTAATTGTTTAACAGTAATAGACTTACCTACAACAACATTAGTAACAAATTTTACACCCATATTTTTCAGGTTAGAAATTTCTTTGTCCAAAAAAGTTCTCGGAAGCCTAAATGGAGGGATGCCGTATCTTAAAACACCACCAAGCTTATGTAATGCTTCAAAAACTACGACTTCGTGTCCTGCACGTCTAAGATCGGCAGCAGCCGTAATTCCGGCACAGCCTGAGCCTATAATTGCAACCTTTTTACCTGATTCTTTTATTTCACCAATCTGTGCGGTTGTAGCGTCACCTACATATCTTTCCAATGCTCCTATTGCGATTGGTTCTGATTTAATACCCAATACGCATTTACCCTCACATTGTCTTTCTTGAGGGCAAACTCTTCCGCATACGGACGGCAACAGGCTTGATTCTCTTATAACTTCGCCTGCTTTTTCTATATTACCTTCCTTTAATTCGTGTATAAATCCCGGAATATTTATATTAACAGGGCATCCTTCAACGCATCTGGGTTTTTTACAATTTAAACATCTTGATGCTTCAAGTTTTGCCTGTTCATCAGTTAAATTAGACTCTACCGCATCAAAATTTGTGCGTCTTACCATAGGGTCTTGTTCATGTTGTCTTTGTCTTACTGCCATATTTTTTTCCTTTTTACTTAATCTTTAATTTTTATTATACTATAAATATTGTCATGTGAATTGGAGACATTATGAATATCAATAAAAATTATTTAAACTTGGAAGACAGTTATCTATTTTCAAATATAGCAAAGAAAGTTGCCGAATTTACTCAAAAAAATCCCGATAAAAAACTTATAAAATTAGGGATTGGAGATGTTACATTACCTTTAGCCCCTGCCGTTGTTGACGCAATCAAAAAAGCAGCGGATGAAATGGGGGTGCAAAATACATTTAAAGGATATGGACCCGAACAAGGTTATGCATTTTTGCGTGAAGCCATTCAAAGCTATTATTTAAAAAAGAAAGTTAGCATACAAGCAGACGAAATATTTATTTCTGACGGAGCAAAAAGTGATTTGGGCAACATTTTAGATATATTTTCACAGGATAATATGGTACTTGTCCCTGACCCTGTTTATCCCGTTTATGTTGATACAAATATTATGGCAGGCAGGAAAATTATTTATGCCGAAGCAAATAAAGAAAACGGATTTTTGCCTCTGCCTGATGATAAAATTAAATGTGATATTATTTATATTTGCTCTCCAAATAACCCGACAGGTGCCGTTTATACAAAAGACGGCTTAAAAAAATGGGTAGAATATGCACATAAAAATGATGCTGTTATATTATTTGATGCCGCTTATGAATGTTTTATTAAATCTGATGAACTGCCAAGCAGTATCTATGAGATTGACGGAGCTAAAAATTGTGCAATAGAATTTTGTTCTTTTTCTAAAACGGCAGGTTTTACCGGTACAAGGTGCGGTTATACGGTTGTTCCCAAAGAACTTGTTAAACAAAACTGCTCATTAAATAAATTTTGGTTAAGACGTCAAACAACAAAGTTTAACGGAGTACCTTATATTGTTCAAAGAGCAGCTCAAGCTGTTTTTTCAGATGAGGGTCAAAAACAAATAAAAGAGAATATAGAATATTACAGTCAAAATGCTAAAATCATTGCCGATACAATGGATAAACTCGGAGTATGGTATACGGGAGGCAAGCATTCGCCTTATATTTGGTTAAAATGCCCTAATGATATGAAATCTTGGGAATTTTTTGATTATCTTTTAAATAACATATATGTAGTAGGAACCCCCGGAGCAGGTTTCGGAAATAACGGAGAAGGATATTTCAGATTAACTTCATTCGGGAACAGAGAAAATACTGTTGAAGCTATGCAAAGATTCTTAAAAGCATTTACTTAGCTTTTATTATGGTGATGATGGTCATTATATAAACAAGACTTAAAAGCTTCCCGTACAGATGGACGTTCATACCAATCTCTGATATTACGCTCTATACCCCAAACACTACCTCGTTCTTTTAATCCGTTAACAATATTAAATTCACATTCACACATACCTATTTGTACGGCAAATACATATCTGTTAAAATTATTCTTTTTTAAACTTAAAACCAAACCTCTTACTCTCCTAAATCCTCCTATAACTTTATCGTCAACTTCTTTTTTTTGCAGTAAGAAATTGATGAGAGAGGTTTCCAATTCTTTTAGTATAGCTTTATTTTTAGGATCCATTTGCGTACTTACCAACTATCTCCTTACTAATACATATACCACTTTTTGTATAAGCTAAACCTCCTTTAGAGGTTTCTTTTAATAAAGGTGACATAAGTTGACCTGTTTGAACCATAGCGTCAACAACTTCATCCGGAGGTATTTTAGAATAAATATCAGCTAAAGCAAGCTCGGCAGCCGTGATTGCATGTACCGCAAAAAATGCATTTCGTTTAACACAAGGGATTTCAACAAGTCCGCCGACAGGGTCACAAGTTAAACCCAACAAATTTTTTATAGCTAAGGCGGCGGCCTGTATAATCTGCTCTTCATTAGCCCCCATTATTTGTGATGCTGCCGAAGCTGCCATCATGGAAGCCACTCCGCACTCTGCCTGACAACCTGCTACCGCACCCGCCATTGACACTTTTGACGATACTATATATCCGATTGTACCTGCCGTTATCAATGCATTTATCTCTTCTTCTTTGTCTAAATCAATTGCCTCCGATAATCCGACAATAACCGCAGGAACAATCCCGCAAGAACCTGCTGTCGGACACGCTACTATTTTATTCATTCTTAAATTTTCTTCCATTGTAGCTATTGAATATTTAATAATATTTTCAAATATTGAGCCAAATATTGCTTTTTTATTTTTATATCTTTCAACCAACTTATTACAATCATCTCCGCATAAACCGCTGTATGATTTTTCTTTTGATTTTATGCCGTTTTTTATAGCTGATTTCATTGCCAATATATTTTTATAAACTTTCTCCCGAACATTTTCGACGGATGTTTCAAAATCAAAAGCTTCTTTTTCCTGCATAATTTCATATATTTTTTTATTTTTTTCTTTGCAGATGCTTAGCAATTTATCAAATGTATTTATTTCGTATTCCAACTAATCCTCTAATTTCTTTATATTTCTCACATAGTATACATCATTAATATTTTGAATTTCCTTAAGTATATTTGCAGATAATTCGCTATCAAGACAAATACACATAGAAGCAACTCGTCCCCTGGCATTTCTGTCACATTCAAGCGAAGCTATATTAATATTTTCAGCCTGTATTAACGACGAAACTTTTGAAATCATGCCGGGTTTATCTTTATAAAAAAGTAATAAAGTATTGTATTCACCGCTGATTTTGACATCAAAATCATCAATTTTGATAATTTCCACAATCCCCGCTCCGATGGAATTTCCCGAAATTTTCATACTTAACTCGCCATCGATAATAAAATCAACTGAGTTGGGGTGTCTATCGGGATTTTGAATAAATTCATATTCATATTCAACATTTTTAATCTGAGGCAGGGTAAAAATATTTTTTATATTTTCACTGTCAACCCTAAATCCGAACAATCCTGCAATTAAAGCTTTATCCGTTCCATGCCCGAGTCCTGTTTGTGCAAAAGAATTATATAGAATAAATTTTACCTTTTTAACAGGCATATTATAAATATTTTTAGCCAATAAGCCAAGCCTGAGTGCACCTGCCGTATGCGAACTGGATGGACCTGTCATTATGGGAGAAATTATATCAAATAAAGAGCGTTGTTTCATAGCTAAATTATATTATTATCAGGATTTTTAATCAATAATTCAGTATAAAAACAATTATCAAGCGTAAGATTTTTAATATTATTTATTATTTGATATGTCAGGCATTGCATAACTCGCATACCACATATTTCTCACAACTCCGCCATACCGAAAACCACACCGAAATTTTCACTGTCTTGAAATTCCTTTCGCTCGAACTTGTCACTCCTTCGGCTTCGCCTGTCGTCGTTTCTGCCTTCAGCTACGCATACAGGCTCAATCATCCTCACTTCGCTGTGGTGTTTCGCTTTGTAGCAAACCGGACTTCGTCCGTACGGAATTTCGCTGTCTTGAAATTCCTTTCGCTCGAACTTGTCACTCCTTCGGCTTCGCCTGTCGTCGTTTCTGTCTTCAGCTACGCATACAGGCTCAATCATCCTCACTTCGCTGTGGTGTTTCGCTTTGTAGCAAACCGGACTTCGTCCG